>NZ_BAAAGU010000015.1:0-107035 GCF_039524635.1 Streptomyces thermocarboxydovorans
TCTGGACGAAGACCGCCGACGAGATCCTCGACAAAGTCGCCGCCTACTGCCGACGAATCTCCGACTCAGGTCACTAGTCGGAGTCTGGCAGATCAGGCGCCGCACCAGATACGACTCGACATACCCCAGCGCCTCCGCCGCGTCCTCGGGCGTAGTCCTGCCGGCGGCGACGAGGTCGAGCAGATGCAGCGCGAGCGGATAGTGCGTCTGGCCACCCCAAGAGGCGAGGCGCTCCAGGGCAGTGCGAAGGGCGGGGCACTGCTCACGGGCCGGGTCGACGATGCGCAGGAACCTGCCGGCCCGTTCGGCCAGTTGCTCGATCTCGCGCTGCAGGGCGTCCTCGTCGCCGGCCAGCGGCTGCAGCCGCTTCTGCTGCTCGCGGTAGATCTCGCTCTGCTTGGTCTTGTAGTGGCCGCGCACCACCAGGTCCAGCCACACCAGCAGTTCGAGGTTCTTCGGACCAAGGCTCTGCTGCATGGGCAGCCACAGTTCCTGGTAGATCCGCTCGCCTCGCTTGGGCAGCAGCATGAACACGTAGTTGCGCAGGAGGTCGCTCTGACTGAGCCCCACCCCGGTGTTGTTGATGGACTCGAAGATCCGGTAGACGTTGTCGCCGGGCTCGGCCGTGATCTCCACGATCGACAGCAGATCCTTGAGCACCGTCTCGACCGCGGCCGGCCAGCGCTCGTCGCCCGCCTCATGGACTTCGGCGAGCACCCCGCGGAAGAACCGGTAGGCGGCGCCGATGTTGTCGCTGCCACCGGCGTCGGCGCGGGACTGGACGCAGGCGGTGAACGCCTCACGGTCCGCCTGGGTGGGCAGCAACCGGTAGTGGTCCGCGCCCTCGTGGAACTCATTGACCAGAATCTGGCGGTGCACCCGGTCCACGCCGCGCGTGTCACCCATCTCCTTCAGATGGTCACGAAGCGCTGCGAAGGCCAGCATCAGCGTGGTCAGCCGCTGCTGTCCGTCCACCACCAGCCACCTCTGCACACCGCCCGCCTGGAGCTGGCCCGGCGCGAGCACCACCGAACCGAGGAAGTGCGGGGCCGCCGTCTCGCCCGCCAGATGCTGTTCGACGAGTTCCCCGACGTCCTCCCACAGCCGCTGGAGCTGCTCCCGGCCCCAGCTGTACGTGCGCTGGTAGAGCGGCACCTGGAACTGTTTGTCCCCCTGGATCAGCTTGAGGAAGGTGATTTCCTGGGCGCGCATGCGCCTCCTTTCCTAGCAGCGGCAGTCTGAATCTAAGACTTTTCAGGCGGACTTGTGGGCAGATGTCGGGACCGGGCGGCGGGAGATGCGCGGCATCGTCTCGTTGGGGGAGCGGCGCAGCAGCTTGATGCTGCGGCCCTCGACCCAGGCGTTCCACGCCTTGAGGTAGTAGTGGAGGTGCTCGCGCGAGTCGTCGCGGCGACGATGTGCGTTGCCCAGGGCCAGGTTGAGCATGGTGTTGCGCAGGGTCAGACGCGGGTCGCCCGGCTCCAGGCGTGCGCCGGTGACGACCCCTTCCTCCCACGCCGACTGATCGACGTCGGGCCGGGCCGCGGTGGTGACGTACCAGCCGATCGTCGCAGCGGTGACGGTGATGCGGCACCCGCGGTTCATCGCGATGCCGTGGTGCAGGGCGTCGCGGATCCCGGGGTGCTCGGCGAGCAGGGCCAGCAGCTGGTCGTTGCTCGTGACCGAGGATCCGCCACTCCACGAGGAGTTGGGGGCGTTCAGGTACAGGTGCAGTCCTCGCAGGGCGGCCGCCAGATGGGTCGAGTTGCTCTCACCGGCGAGCGCGAGAGCGTCGCGACCGGTGCGTTTACGGCCCGTGTCCATCACGGTGAACGCCGAGCGCGGTACTCCGTGGGTGACGGTCATCGGCACGGTGACGCCGGCCTTGACGACGGCGGCCAGGCGGTGCTGCCCGTCGATGAGCGCACCGTCCTCGTCGAAGGCGATGCCCTGGTGGGTCAACTGCCACTCGCCACGCTGGATCTGGGCGGCCAGATGCTGGACCGTGCCTCGGCTCAGCGGCCGGTTCCTGGTGTTGTGCGTGAGCCACTCCGCCGCCAACTGGGGCGAGACGTCGACCACTTGCATCTGCATGGGCGCGATCACCTTCCTCCGGGAGCCGTGTCACGCCAGACGATGTGACACGGGAGGCATCCTGCCGTGTAAGTGTGAACTGAGTCAACGTGTTTCGTTCGCGATGGTCGTGCGTGACGGCGTCCGGAGTGTGGGGAAGATGCGGACGGATCGCTCATCGGTGGCGATAAGTGACAGTGAGTTTCGCGAGAGGAATGAAGTGTCGGGTCTGCTGCTAGGCTCGCCGCGTGTGCTCAGTTCACACTCAAGCTGTCGCGCGCTGGGGTGGGATGCCTTGTGGCCGGCTTGAGGCGGCCGGGCGCGATGAACGTGGACGGGCCACCGGATGGCCGTCAGCAGCAGTGGGGGTGGCGTGTGAGCCAGAACCAGTTCGGGCCGGTCGAGGATGTGCGGCCGGTCGGTTCGGTGTACCAGTACGACGACGGTCTGTACGTGCGGGTGGACGACGTCGTGCCCTACGAACTGGCCGATCCCGACGACTGCCACGGATACCGGCCGGGCGACGACGTGGTGCGCTGCACCCTGCACCTGAGCAACGGCACCGGCCGGCCCGTCGGCATGGAGGGCATCACCCTGCTGGTGCGCGGCGGGCCGTACGGCAAGACCGGCCGCCAGGTGCGCGAACACCGCGGCGACGTCCTCGACGGCGAGCTGGCGGGCACCTTGCGCCCGGGACGCAGGGCCTCCGCGACGTGGGCCTACAGCATTCCGGCGGGCACCGCCGGCGACCTCGACATCGAGGTCCGGTTCCCGGCCGAGCACGACCGGCCGAGTGTCGCCTTCACCACGGCGGCGGCCGCCCTCGGCGCGAATACGGTCGCTGGTGCCGCGTCCGGGCCGGCGGACGGGAGCTCAGAGACCGAGCGCTTGGGCGGCCTTGACGACACCACCGTCAGAAGGCTCGACGCCGTCCCCGCCCAGCCGGCCGCCCCCGTGCGGCGGGCCACGCCGCAACCCCAGCCGCAGCTGTCCGCGGACGAACTCGACGCCGCACGCGTGCGGCAGATCTTCCGCTTCCTCGCCGAGGCGGAGGAGTCCAAGACCCGCCCCGTGCGCACCCTCGACGGCGCGGCCGGCACCGTGTGGTTCGACGAACTGCCGGACGACGACGGCGTCGACGTGATGATCGACGGCGCACTCGACACCGACGAGCCGGCCTGGCTGACCGTCGCCCGCCCCGAACGCGAGGACGCGCCGCAGCCCGAACCCCTGCTCGCCCCCTGGGTGGACGGCACCCGCATCCGTGACTTCAAGCAGAGCCGCGCCCCGCTACTGCGCCGGCGCATCGAACCGGAGTTCCCCGACTGGTCGCAGGGCATCCCGCTCGACAAGACGTACGACCAGCTCGACGAGCACCCGCAGCGCGAGAAGATCGAGAAGCTGTACGCCGCATGGGAACAGCGATGGCTCGCCTGGGCCGAGCGGCGCCGCGCGATCGACCCCCTCGTGCGGCTGTACGACCGGCTGCACAAGATGCACGAGGACGCCGCCAACCTCGGCGAGGCCTATGAACTGGTCCTCGGTCTCGGCCGGCTGACCTGGCAGACGCCGTCGGGCCAGCGGGTGGAACGGCACCTGATCACCCACCGGGCCACCCTCCGGCTCGACCCGTCCACCGGCACGCTCACCGCCGCCCCGGACCCGACCGGGGCGGGCCTGGAACTCGAAGAGGGCATGCTCGACGGCGCCCAGCATGTTCCGGGCACGGTACGGGACGGGATCGTCGAGGTACTGGAAAGCGCCTCGGACGTGACAGACCCCGCACACCTCGACGCCGTCCACACCGCCCTGCGCAGCTGGGTGAACGCCGCACACAGCGCGGGCGGTTACTCACCGACCCTGGAGCGCGTCAGCCCGCGCAGCCTCGAAGTCCCCCAGGTGGGACTCACACCCGCACTCGTCCTGCGGGAGCGCAGCCGCCGCTCCACCATGGACGCCCTCAAGAACATCGCCCGGCAGATCGACGCGGGCACGCCGCCCACCGAACTGCTCAGCTACATCGCCGGCCGGGACGGCGCGCTCACCGCGGCCGACCTCGCGGCGGCGGAGGAGGACGGCGCGCCGCACAGCGACGAGCTGTACTTCGCGCTGCCCGCCAATGAGGAACAGCGCACCATCGCCGAACGCCTGCGCGCGAACCGGCTCGTCGTCGTACAGGGGCCGCCCGGCACCGGCAAGACCCACACCATCGCCAACCTGGTCACGGACCTGCTCGCGCAGGGCAAGCGGGTCCTCATCACCAGCCACACCTCGCGCGCCCTGCGTGTGCTGCGGGACAAGCTGCCGGAGTCCATTCGTGACCTGTGCGTGAGCCGCACCGAGGACGGCGCGGCCGCCCAGCGCGAGCTCGACGCGTCCGTGCACAGAATCCTCAGCGAGTACGCCGGCTACGACGAGAAGGCCTCCCGGAAGCAGATCCAGACGCTCCAGGCCCGCCTGGCCAAGGCACGTGCCGCCCAGCAGGCCATGCTGCGCGACCTCGCCGTACTGCGTGAGCAGGAGACCCACCGCTTCGACGCGGAGATCGGCGACTACAGCGGCAGCCTCCAGGAGATCGCCGAGCGCCTCACCGCGGAAGCGGAACAACACGGCTGGCTCGGCCCGGTCCCGCAGGAACAGCCGAACCTGAGCGCCGAGGAGGCGCTGCGGCTGCTGCACGCCGCCCGTGCCTACACACCGCACCATCAGGCCCTGGCCGCCGAGGTGCCCGGCCCCGCCGAACTGCTGGGCCCCGGTGAGTTCGAGGAAGCGGTGCGGATCGTGCGGTCGGCCGAGGAGGCGCACGCGGCCGCGCGGCAGGATCCCCTGTGCGCGCAGTACGACGACGCCGTACGGGGCCTCAGCGAGACCGAACAGCACCGGCTGTCCTCAGCCCTGGACGCCTTCTCCGCCGCCCGTGCCCGTGCCGCGTCCCTCGCCGCCGCGGCCGGCGCCTGGGCCACGGCACTCCTGAAGGAGGTGACCGAGGGCCAGGACTGGCAGGCACGCAGCCGCCGGTCCGCCGTGACCGAGACCCTCGCGGCGGCCGACGCCCTGCTGGCCACACTGGGCACGGCCATGGTCAGCGGCCTGGAGCAGTACGACCCCGCCACGGCACTGGCCCAGGCCACCGCCCTGCACGACGGGCTCAGCCAGGGCCAGAAACTGCGCGGCCCGCTCGGGATGCGGTCCAAACTGGCCAAGGCGGTCGGCCCGTTCGCCGAGAGTGTACGAGTGGACGGACGGGCCCCGGAGGACCCCGCCACCGCAGCCGTCGTTCTCGCCCGAGTCCAGCTCGAACTGCGCCTGGCCCAGGTCGAGACCGAGTGGGGCAGCACCCCCGTCGCCCCCTGGCACGGACACGGGCCGCGCCTGGCCCGGCTGCGCCAGGAGGCCGAGGTGCTCGACGCGCTGCTCGCCGTCGCCGCCACGCGCACCGACGTCCTGACCGCCGCGGCCACCTCACCGGCACTCGCCGTCGCCCCCTGGCACGAAGCATCCGTCGAGATTGCCGCGCGCACCCTGCTGCGCGCCGCGACCACCCTGCGCGCGGCCGAACAGTCCCGCAAGGCAGTCGCCGGCACCGAGGAACTGCTGCGGACCTGGAGCGACCGGCCGGGCGTCGCCCCCGCGGTGCTGCGCGCCCTGGAAGCCGTGCGCGAGCAGGACCCCGACGGCTACCGCTCCTTCAGTGACGAGATGGCCGAGGTAAGGGAAGCCGCCCGGCTGCGGGCCGAACACGACGCGGCGCTCACCCGTGTCCGCGAGGCCTTCCCGGCCCTCGCCGAGCGGATCACCAGCACGCACCAGGACACCGCCTGGGACACCCGGCTGCCCTCGCTCGCCCAGGCGTGGGCCTGGTCCGCATGGCGTGAGCGCATGGAGCGACTGACCGACCCGGAGGCCGAACGCCTGCTGCGCAGGCGGCTGACGGAGGCCGACGACGAGGCACGCATCGTGCTCGCGCGGCTCGCCGCCGCCAGGGCCTGGCACCGCTGCCTCGGTCTGCTCACCGGCGACCAGTCCCGGGCGCTCAGCGCCTACCAGCAGGCCGCCCGGCGTATCAAGGGCAAGTACCAGCACCGCTACCGGCGCGACGCGCAGGCCGCCCTCAGCAAGGCACAGACTGCGGTGCCGGCCTGGATCATGCCGCTGCACCAGGTGGCCGAGACGGTGCCCATGGACCGGCCCGGCATGTTCGACGTCGTCATCGTCGACGAGGCCAGCCAGTCCGGCCTCGAGGCCATGCTGCTGAGCTGGCTCGCCGACCGCATGGTGGTCGTGGGCGACAGCAAGCAGGTCAGCCCGTCCAACGTCGGACTCAAGCAGGACGCGTACTTCCACCTCAGGGACCGGCTGCTCACCGCGCTGGAACCGGACGTGCGCAGCCTGTTCGGCCCCGACTCGAGCTTCTTCGATCTCACCGAAGCGCTCTCGGCCGGCCGGGGCACCCTCATGCTCAAGGAGCACTTCCGGTGCATGCCGGAGATCATCTCCTTCTCCAACGACCTCTGCTACAACGGCCAGCTGCTGCCCCTTCGGCAGTACGGTGCCGACCGGCTGCCGCCCGTCCGCACCGTCCACGTCGAGCACGGCGAAGCTGTCGGCGCGAACTCCCGGCTGACCAACACCGCCGAGGCCGAGGCCCTCGTCGACGCGATCGTGCGCTGCTGCGCCGACCCCGCCTACGACGGGAAGACCATGGGCGTCATCAGCCTCCGCGCCAGCAAGGGGCATCTGACGGAGCTGGAGAACCTGCTCGCCGAGCGTCTCGACTACGAGCAGCGCGAGGAGCGGCGCATCCGGGTCGGCGACGCCGAGGACTTCCAGGGCGACGAGCGCCACGTCATGTTCATCTCCTGCGTCAACTCGCCGTCCACCGCCGCCGGAACCGTCCCGGGCGGCTTCAACGGCAAGACCTACGAGCAGCGGATCAACGTCGCGGCCTCCCGCGCCCAGGACCAGGTGTGGGTGTTCCACAGCGCACGCCCCGAGCAGTTCCATGAGAACGATCTGCGCCGACGGTGGCTCGACCACCTCACCAGACCCGCGGAGGAGGACACCGCCGCGGTCGAAGGCGACGTTCTGCCCGACGTCAGGCACGAAGCGTTCGACAATCTGTTCCAACAGCAGGTGTACCTGGAACTGACGGGGCGGGGCTATCGGGTCCGCCCGGGATACAAAGTGGGCCGTCACACCCTCGACCTGGTCGTGGAGGGCGGCACGCGCCGGCTCGCGGTCGCCTGCGACGGACATGACTTCGCCGAAGGTGAGGACGCCGCCACCGCGGCGGCCAGACAGCGCGACCTGGAGCGGGTCGACTGGACGTTCGTCCGGATCCGGGGCAGCCGCTTCCATCTCGACCGTGAGCAGGCGCTGGCCCCGCTCTGGGCGGAGCTGGACCGCCTGGGCATCGAACCGGTGCGGCAGGAGGCGGAGCCGCTCGGTGAGGGAGGCGCGGAAACAGAGACAGAAACAGACGGTGCGGAAGGGGCGACCGGTAGCGCCGTTCCCGGCCCGGCGCCCGTGCCCCCGCCCTCGGATCCGCGTGAGGCGCTCCGCGCTCCGGCTGAGGAACCGACGCCCGCGGCGGCGAAGCCGGCCACGGTACGCCCGGCTGAACGGGCCGTCACCGGAGCCGATGCGGAGACGACCGGGCCGTCGAAGCCCGAGCAGGCGCGCAAGCCGGAGCCTGCAGCGGCGCCCGAGCCGGACCCCAAGCCGGAGCGCAAGCCAGCGCCCGAGCCGAAGCCTGCGCCGGCGCCCAAGTCGGAGCGCAAGCCGGCGCCCACGCCAGCCCCCGAGCCGGAGCCCGAGCCAGCGCCCGCCCCGGTCGCCGGGCGCTCACTGCCGGTCCGGGAGATCCCCGCCGCGGCCTTCCAGCGGCTGGTCCGCGAGGTGCAGCAGCTGCAGGCTGCCCTGGACGCTCCGCAAGAGATCCCCGAGGGGACGGATCAGGCGCAGCTCATATTCCTGAGAAAAGCCCACGCGGACCAGCGCGACCGGCGCACGAAGCGTCTCGCCTACCTGCGGAGGTTCCTCGACGCGGTCAGTGTCGGGCGCGGACCGGGCGTCCCGGACGTCGTGGTGCCGGGCGCGTTGCTGGTCCTGGAGTTCGACGGTGTGCTCGACAAGGACACGCTGTACACCGTCGCCGAACTGCCCACCGAGGAGGCGGAGATCGTCTCCCCGTCGTCTCCCCTCGGTCATGCGCTGATGTGGCAGCCCGCCGGACGGGAGATCGCGTACGACACGTCGGAAGGCAAGGCGCGCTCGGTCGTCGTGCGGGAGATCCGGGTCTGATCCCTGCGGCCAACGGCTCTGTCACCCGTACCCGTGGGTCCGGGTGACAGAGCCCCGCGCGTCTCAGCCGACCACCGGGTCCAGCAGGCGGCTCCGTTCACCGCTCCAGGAGACCGCCAGCGCGTCGCGCGCCCGGGTGCACGCCACGAAGAGCAGACAGTGCTCGGCCAGCAGATCCGCTCGGTGCTGCACGGCGTCCTCGTCCTCCGGCGTCACCTGCGGAGCGAAGGGCAGCACGTTCGACGTCACGCCCACGACGGCGACGCAGCGGAACTCCAGACCCTTCATCCCGTGCATCGTCGCCACCCGCACACCCGACACCTCCGGCCCAGGGTCGTCCTTGACGGCCACGGCCGGGATGCCCTCCCGGCGCAGACGTGCGATGACGGCGTCGACCAGCGTGTTGAACCGGGCGCACACCGCCACTTCGGACGGTTTGACCCGGTCCTGCTCCACCCAGACCCGGACCTGTTCCACAAGCGCGCGCAGTTCGTCGTCCTGACTGGCATAGCCCCTGGCCACCGGCACGCGGCCGTGCAACTCGGACCGGTAGCCCCGCAGCGAGTCCTGGCCGCCGTCATCGTCGTCGTCCTCGCCGAGCCGCCCCACCGGCTGGCCGTCCAGCAGCGACGTCGACCAGCGCAGGATCTCCTCCGTGTTCCGGTAGTTGACGCGCAGCCGGAACGTGCGTCCGCGCACGTGGATACCCAGCGAGCGAAGGGAGACCCGGGAGTCGTAGATGCGCTGGTGCGGGTCACCGACGAGGAACATGTCGTCGGACTGCTCGGCGACGCAGGCGCGCAGCACCCGCCACTGGGCCGGGTGGAGATCCTGCGCCTCGTCCACCACGACATGACGGTAGCGCGGCCCCTGCTCCGCGAGGATCTGCGCGGCCTGGTCACAGAGCATGGTGTACGTCGCCTGGTCGCGCGAGGCGAGATCCCGCATGAACCGCTCCATGACCCGCCACAGCCGCGCCCGTTGCACCCTCCCGACCTGCGTGCCACGCCCCCTGCGCACACACCGCAGATACTCCTCGGGCGTCCGCAGCCCCTGGGCGAGGACGACGCCCCGGAACTCCTGCGCGAGAAAGCGCTCCGACCAGGGCAGGTCCTCGCGTGCGGCGGCGCGGGTCCAAGCGCTCTTCTCCGCTGCCGCCGACAACGGCTTGGGCGAGCTGCCCCGCGCCTCCTTTATGACCCGGGCGGCGAGCGAGTCCACCGTCGTGACGTCGACCCGGTCGAGCAGGTGGGCGTCGGCGTCACCGAGCAGCAGGGCCAGGTTGTCGCGCAGGGCGGCGGCCATCGCGTTGGTGAAGGTGGTGAGCAGGATCCGGTCGCCCTCACCTCCGGTACGCAGCAGATGCCGCACCCGGTGCAGGGCGACGACGGTCTTGCCCGTGCCGGGACCGCCCGTCACCTGAGCCGGCCCGTTGAAGCCCGGGTGGTAGGCGTACCGGCGCTGGGCGGGATGCAGGAAGACGCGCCAGCGGGAGAAGTCCTCGGTGAGGATCCGCTCCAGCTCACCCGGACCGGTGACCTCCACGATGCGGTCGGACGTGTTGAGGATCGCCTCGCTGAGGGTGAGGACAGGCCGGTCCTCGGCGGTGCGCACCGTCTGCCCGCGCGGGGCGATCAGCTGCTCCCAGACCTCCTCGGGCGAATAGCCGGCCGCCAGGTACTCCAGCACCTCGTACTGGTCGGCGGGCATCATGGGCGGCGCCATGACCGTCAGGTCGTCGGCCGTGACGCACACCCGTGCCAGCCGCAGGACCTGCTCGTCGATACCCAGATCCCGCAGGACGGTGTCGGAGTGCCCGGCGAAGAGCCGTGCCGGGGTCTCGACCGCCTTGGTCTCGAAGTAGGTCTCCATCTGCTCGAGGGCCTCGACATTGCGGACCTCCAGGCCACCGGTGGCACCGTTGACCGAGTAGGCGCGCTTGCAGGCCCAGTTGATCGCCTCGTCGTGCGGTGCGACCCGCAGCAGTGTGTACAGCTCGCTCCCGTCGTCCGGGGCGAGGAGAACCCCCCGGTAGGACCTGGTGATCCGGATCGTACGGATCCGGGGATCGCGCGCCCCTTCGAGCTTCTCCAGGTGCAACCCCTTGCTGGCATGCAGCTGATGCACGGTCAGGCCGCGGAACATCTGGATGGCGTCGTTGACCTCCTTCTGGACGGGTCTCTGCAGAGAGATCAGGTCCGCGACGAAGTCGTCGGAGAGGGCGAGACGGGGCATGGGCGTCCTCGGGTCGTGGGCGGGCGGTGGGCGAGCAACAGCCTAGAGACTGAGCGGGCCTCTGAGAGGCAGCTGCGCATAATCATTGTGTGAACTGAGTCAACGCTCTATATTTTTGTGCTGTCACCCCATCGGCGCATGACCGCGCTTCCACGGATCTGTCCGAAAGGACCCACCGCATGCCGGCCCAGCCTGCTCAGGCCGCTGTCCCGCACCCGCTCGACGAGGTTCCCCAGACCTTCCGCGCGGGGGACTCCTACGAGGTCCGGGACGCACTCGTCGCCTACATCCGCCGGGACTTGCTGGGCCCCTGGGACGGTGAGACGGAAACCCTGCCGAGCGCCTCCTCCGGGCCACGCGACCGCTATCTCGTCGGGATGCTCGGTCCGCGCCCCGAGACCGTCACCGCGGACCGGATCGCCCGCGCGGCGGCCCAGAGCGCGGACGGCGACTCGGGCGACGAGCAGGAAGGTGACGACAGCGACCTGCAGGACCGGCTCAGCCCGCAGGCCGCGGGGCACATCTGGGCCTCGTCGATGGGACTGGCCTTCACCGTCCCGGCGTCCGTCGGCACACTCAGCGCCACCGTGCGCTGGGGGCGCTACACGCAGTCCGAGGAAGCCACCGACCGGGGGACGACCCGCAGGGTCTGGACGCGTGAGCCCGTCGAACACCTGGTGGACATCGACGTGACCAGCGAGACCGACCAGGCGGTGGAACTCGACGGCGAAGCCGTGGTTCTGGACGTACAAGTGCGCAGGCACACCGGCCGCGCGAACGCCGAGGACCTCCGCATAGTCGAGCTGGCCCTCGTGAACCGGCAGCCGGACAGCCCGGACGCGCGCGACGCCCACTGGCTCTTCCAGACCGAGATCGACGTCACCGCCTTTCCCGACGACCAGGCCGCCGTCTTCCTGCCCGTAGACGACCCGCTCGACGCCACCAGCCACGGCAACGCGCCGGAGGACGCCGAGGAGCGGCGTCTGCGCCTCCTCTACCGGAACAGCCTCAGCCACGCCAAGGGCCGCAATGTCGCCGTCCACGCGCACGTCCGCGACGGCGAACGCAACGCGCACCGCCTCACCACCGTCTGGCTCCCCGAGTACGACGTGAGGGCCACCACCGCGCCGACGCTGGAGGAGCAGGAACTCCTCCAGGGCCTGGAACTGGGCATGGACGAGCTGGCCGAACTCGCCGTGCCCGCCCGTCGCGGCGAACTGAGCGCCGCCCTGGCTCCGCTGGCCGACGGGTACGGCACCTGGCTGGAACAGCAGCGCCGGGCCGTCCGCTCGCTCCCCGAGGACCTGCGTGAATCGGCCGAGGTGGCGATCGAGCAGGCGCTCGAAATCTGCGACCGCATCACGCTGGGCATCGACCGGCTCGTGGCCGACGACACGGCCCTCGCGGCCTTCCGTTTCGCCAACCGGGCCATGGCCCTGCAGCGGCGCAACACCGCCATTGCCGCCGCCCGCACCGGTCGTGAGAACGACCCCCTCTCCTACCGGGACGCCAAGGAAGAGGTGTACGGCAAGGGCAAGGCCGGGGCCAGCTGGCGTCCGTTCCAGCTCGCCTTCGTCCTGCTCAACATCGCCTCCCTCACCCAGCCCGGTCACCCGCACCGCGGTACAGGCCGCGAAGCCCTCGTCGACCTGCTGTTCTTCCCGACCGGCGGCGGCAAGACCGAGGCGTACCTGGGCCTCGCCGCCTACACCTTCGCGCTCAGGCGTCTGCAGGGGACGATCGGTTCGGGACCGGAGGCGCGCGGCGGCGAGGCCGGCGTGGGCGTGCTCATGCGCTACACCCTCCGCCTGCTGACCGCCCAGCAGTTCCAGCGCGCGGCCGCCCTGGTGAGCGCTTGCGAGGTGCTGCGCCGCGAGGAGTTCGCCCGGGACCGCAGGTGGGGCTCCACACCGTTCCGCATCGGACTCTGGGTGGGCACCTCCGTCTCGCCGAACTGGTTCGAGGAGGCCAAGGATCAGATCGCGGAGGCCAAGGAGAGCGCCAGCGACAAGCACGCCCGTGTCCTGCAGGTCCTCAGCTGCCCGTGGTGCGGCACCGGACTGACCGCCCGCTCGAACATGGAGTACGACGAAGGACGCCGCCGGATTCTGCTCTACTGCCCGCGCGGGGAGGGGGAGGACCGCTGCCCCTTCTCCCGCCGGGAAGCGCCCGGCGAGGGTATCCCCGTCCTCACGGTCGACGAGGAGATCTACCGGCTCGCGCCCTCGATGCTGATCGCCACCGTCGACAAGTTCGCTCAGCTGCCATGGAACGGCTACGCGGGCCTGCTCTTCGGCAGGGTCACCGAGCTGTGCCCCCGCCACGGCTACCGCCACGACGACCTGGACGCCAAGACCGGGTGCGGGGGACGGCACAACGCCAGAGGCGACCTGCCCGCCGTCACCGCGCAACCGGTCACCCGCCTGCGGCCCCCGGACCTGATCATCCAGGACGAGCTGCACCTGATCTCCGGCGCGCTCGGCACCACCGTGGGCCTCTTCGAGGCCGCCGTCGACCAGTTGTGCACATGGAGCTTCACCGACGCCGACGGACGGCGCCAGGAGACCGGCCCCAAGATCGTCGCGTCCACCGCGACCACCAAACGGGCCGCCGACCAGGTGCGCGGCGTCTTCGGCCGCAAGGTCGCCGTCTTCCCGCCTCAGGTGCTGGACGTGGGGGACACCTTCTTCTCCCGGCAGGTCGAGTTGAGCCGCGAGAACCCCGGCCGGCGCTACCTGGGCGTGTGCGCGCACGGCACCCGGCTGAAGGCCGCGGAGATCCGCGTCGCCGAGATCCTGCTGCTCGCGGGACAGCAGCTCTTCGACGACTACGGCAAGCCTGCGGACCCATACATGACACTCGTGGGCTACTTCAACGCCACCCGTGAACTGGCCGGTATGCGGCGGTACATGGACGACGACATCACCACCCGCGTGCGGGGCAACGGCAGCCGCAAGGGCCAGGACACACTCTCGGACCGCATCGTGAGCAAGGCCGGGATGCTCAACGTCCTGGAGCTGACCTCCCGTATCTCCTCGGCGGACATCGGCGCCGCGCTGAAACGGCTGGAGATCGAGTTCGACCCCGAGCGCGACACCTCGGTACGCCGGCGAGCCCTCCTGCGCGAGTACGCCGCCGCGATGAAGGAGAAGCGCGAACCCCGCGCCTCCATGACACCGACCGTCCGCCAGGCCGTGGACGTCGTCCTCGCCACCTCGATGCTGCAGGTCGGTGTCGACGTCTCCCGCTTTGGTCTGATGCTGGTCGTCGGCCAGCCCAAGAACACCGCCGAATACATCCAGGCGTCCTCCCGGGTGGGCCGTGACGCAAGGCGCCCCGGTCTGGTGGTGACCCTCTACAACTGGTCGCGCCCCCGCGACCTCGCGCATTACGAGGACTTCGAGCACTATCACGCGACGTTCTACCGCCAGGTGGAGGCTCTCTCCGTCACCCCCTACACCCGGCGCGCACTCGACCGGGGGGTCGCCGCCACCTACGTCGCCGCAGTGCGGCACGCGACCCACGAGACCTCCCGCAACCTCGACGCCCACGACGTCGACCTCGACGGCCCGATCGCGAGGGACGTCGAACGGCGGTTGCTGGAAAGGGCGGAACGAGTGGGGCGTGAACGATCCCGCCAGTACCTGAGCGAACGCCTGGACCGGCTCAAGGACGAATGGCGCCGCAAGCGGGACGAGAGCACATCAACACTCGGTTACCGCAAGGAGAAACACAAGACGACCGTCGTGGACGGGCTGCTCAGGCGGGCGGATGGATCCCGGTGGACCGAGCTCACCGTCGGCATGTCGATGCGTGAGACGGAGAACGAGATCAATCTGCTGCTGCCCGGCGGCGAGGCGTTCCTGGAAGAGTCCTCGGGCGCCGGTCCCGACTGGCACTTCGGCACACCCGCCACCGATTCCGATCCAGACCCCGAAACGGCGACCACCGTGGACAGCGACGAGTACGGGCCCCTTGCGGCCGACGCGGTCAGGAAGGCGCAGCGATGAGCACCCAACGCAGCAACCGCAGGGTCGGCGCCGTACGGCCGAGTCACCTCATGTTCACCGCCGGCGTCGGCGCCCTCGTCGACCTGCCGAACTTCTCGGTGCTCATCCGGGGCATCGACTCCTGGAGCTACTCCGGTGTCACCGACTACGACATCGACGAGCCCCGCCTCCGCGCCGCCGTCAACCGCTCACTCCAGCGCTATGGGCGCGGACAGGTCGAACAACTGCGAGCCGCACCCTGGCTCGAGGGCGCGGACGCCGACCCCAGAGGATGGGCGGCGCAGGGAATCGGTGTCCCCGTCACGCCCTTCCCGCAATGGCTGCGCTGCACCGCCTGCAACGTGCTGGCCGCCATCGACTCCGGTGAGTTCTCCTTCGTCAACTCCAACCCCCGGGCACCGCACGAGGCGAAGTTCGTACACGACTGCAAGCGCGGCAAGCCGCTCGCCGTGGCCGCCCGCTTCACCTTGGTCTGCACCGCCGGCCATCTGGACGAATTCCCCTACACCGCCTACGTCCACCACGGGCAGAGCTGCGCCAAGACGCCTCGCCCCAAGCTGCGCATGAAGGATCACGGCGGTAACCAGGCCGCCAACGTCACCATCGAGTGCGTCGCCTGCGGCGTGAAGCGGAACATCCGGGAAGCGATGGGCGAACGAGGCCGCCGGAACCTGCCCGCGTGCCGCGGACGACACCCGCACCTCGGCACCTACGAGCCGAACGGCTGTGCACAAGAGCCGGTCCTGATGGTGGCGGGCGCCTCCAACCAGTGGTTCCCGCTCACCCTCAGCGCGCTCGCCCTGCCGAAGGCACAGGGCGGAGACATCGACAAGCTCCTCGACGACCACTGGCCCGACCTCGAACTGATCGAGGACCGAGGGCAGTTCGACTTCATGGCGCGCATGCCCAAGTTCGCCTTCCTGAAGGAGTTCGACGCCGACGCGGTGGTTGCGGCGATCACAGCGCGCAAACAGGGAACAGCCGGTCCGGCTCCCTCCGCCCCCGACGTCCAAGCGGACCTGTTCGGACCGGAATGGGAGGCGCTCTCGGGGCCCGTTCCGCCCCCCAGCGACGACTTCGCGCTGCGGCAGGTCCCCGTGCCGGCTCCCCTCAGCGAGTTCTTCGGCGACATCAGGCAGGTCGAGCGGCTGCGCGAGGCCCGGGCACTGATCGGCTTCACCCGGCTCGATGCGCCGGACCCGGAGTCGCCGGAGATCGCCACACGCGTCGAACTGTCCCGCGGGGCCCGCAACTGGGTGCCCGCGAGTGAGGTGCGCGGCGAGGGCGTCTTCCTGCGGGTGAAGGACGATCTGATGGCCGACTGGGTCGCCCGCGTGGAGAAGTCCCCGCAGATGGAGGCACACAGAGAGGCGTACGCGCGGTTCCGTGCCAACCGCAAGTCGGACCGCATGACGAGCGCCTTCGACCCCTATTCCGGCTGGCCCGGACCCCGCTACATCGCCCTGCACACCCTCTCTCACCTCCTGATCCGCACCATCGCGCTGGAATGCGGCTACAACTCCGCCTCGCTCGCCGAACGGATCTACGCCGGAGACGAACACAACCCGAGAACCGGCATCCTCATCTACACGGCTGTACCGGACTCCGAGGGCACTCTGGGCGGTCTGGTCTCGCTCGCCGAGGAGCAGGAGTTCGGCCGGATCGTGCGCCGGGCGCTGACCGACGCCGGTCACTGCTCGGCCGACCCGCTGTGCGCCGAGCGCCTGCCGCACGACCCGGCCGACTTCCTGCACGGAGCCGCGTGCCATGTCTGCCTGTTCGTGTCCGAGACGACGTGCGAACGCGGCAATCGTTTCCTGGACCGTCGTTTCCTCGTCCCGCTGGCCGGGGACAAGGAGCCTGTGTTGACACCGGTGGGTCTGCTGCCGTGAGCCGCCCTGCGTTCGAGGCCGCCGTCGGGCCCGTGGTCGCCGCTCTCGGACTCTCCCGGAGCAAGGACCTCGCCGGCTTGCTGGCCCGGGCACGTTCCAGGGAACGAATACTGGCCGAGCTGTCGACCCCGGGAGCCGGCGAGGCCGTGGCGCGGCTCTGTGACGCGATGCGGTCGGAGTCGGTGACGCCCGCCGAGGCGGCTGCCTATCTGCGCGGCTACGTGGCCGCCCGACGGCAGACCCGGGACGCGGTCCGGGTCCGTACGGTATGGAGCGGCCCCTCGACACCGGCCGTACCGGTGCGAGCCACGGCCCAGGTGCTCATCGAGGTCATCAATGGGGCGCAGCACGAACTGCTGGCCATGACGTACGCGGCCCGTCCGTATCCGGCGCTGACCCGTGCGCTGAGGCAGGCCGCGGACAGAGGTGTGGAGATGCACGTCGTGGTCGAGACCCTCGCAGGCTCGGGCGGACTGCTCTCAGGAAAGGAACCGGCCGACGCGTTCGCCTCCGTGCCCGGACTGCTGCTGTGGGTATGGGCCCGGAACGCGGCCGAACACGCCGGCTCACGCCAGCACGCCAAGCTGGCGGTCGCCGACCGCCGCACTCTCTTCCTCGGCAGCGCCAACCTGACCGAGTCCGCGGTCCGGCGCAACATCGAGGCAGGGGTGCTGGTGACCGGCGGGGAAGCACCGCGGCGCGCGGCAGAGCACATCGTCGAGCTGCAGCGTCTCGGGGTACTGACGCCGTACCGGCCCGAACGAGCGGCTCAGCTTTCTCGCCGGTGAGGCAGCTGCCCGCGCGCGCCCCCAAAGCGCGGGAGCCTCGTCCGTTGCGCACACCGCGAGCGCCCGGCCTGCTTCGGCACCGTCCTGGCGCTCAGCGCCCCCGTCCGCCCAGGATGATCTTCCAGACGCGTGTTGCCACCTGCAGATTGAGCCGGGTCTCCACATCCGTCAGATCGAGGCCGCTGATCTCGCGGATGCGCTGCAGCCGGTAGCGCAGGGTGCTGCGGTGCACCGTCAGTGCGGCGGCCGCATCGTCGTAGTGGCCCCCGCAGTCGAAGTAGCAGGAGAGCGTCTCCACCAGATCCGTGTCGTGCTCCGCGTCGTAGTCGATCAGCTGACCGAGCCACTCCCGCACGAAGCCTTCGAGCTCCCGGAGATCGTTGCCGGGACCCAGGATCCGGTACAGCCCGAGGTCGTCGAAGAAGGTCGCCCCGCTCCGCTGGTGGGAGTTCTGCCGTACCTCCAGGGCTCGCAGTGCCTCCTGATAGCAGCGGGGAAACCCTTCCGGGGAGTCGCAGCGGGTGCTCACCCCGATCGCTCCGTCCGGCCTCCCCAGCTCATGGGCCAGCACCGCGTGCAGGGCATCGCCGTCGGGCCTTGCCCGGGTCAGCAGGACCACCCGGTCACCGCGACGGGTGATCAGCGGACGGGTCGCCGTGGTGACCATCGCCTTCTCGACGGCACGGGTGAGCGAGTCGTCAGCGGCGCTGTCCGGCCAGTGCACCACGACCACATAGTGGGGACGCCGCAGGTCGTGGCCGACGGCTTCGGCCCGGGCGTAGGCGCTCGCCTCGTCAGTGCCCTCCAGCAGGTCGTCGATCAGCTGACGGCGGAGCCGCAGTTCCACCTCGGTGAGTTCCCGCATGTGCAGGAGCTCCTGGGCGAGCGAACGCTGGGCGTGCTCCAGGGCGAACAGGGTGTGCTCATCGGCCGTCGCGTCGGGGTCCTCGAGGGCGAGTACGCCGAGGAGCTCGCCGCGCGGCCGGACCAGGGTGATGAGCCGGTCCTTGACCCTGACGGGGCCCTCCTCGCGCGCGACCCGCCGCAGCATCTCCTGCTGGTAGGCCGAGGACCGCACCGGATAGGGGTCGGGCCGGCCGGGACCGGCCCAGGACCTGAGGTTGCCGAACCGGTCCTCGATGAGCGCCGGCAGCCCGGTGAGCTCGTGCAGCGCCCGGGTGATGGCCTTCTCGCCGCCGCCCGAGGCAGCCACCCGGCCGAGGGTCTCGTGCACGGTCTTCTGCAGGTGCAGCTCGGAGCGCAGTGTGTCCAGCTGCCGCAGTGCGGTGTCCCGTTCGGCGCGGATCCGGCTCAGCTCGCCGGCGTTGTCGTGGTGCGGGGCGCGGGTTGCTGCCAGTGACAGGGCCGCCGAGGTGAGTTCCACGAGGGTTGAGAGGAGGAAGTACCCCTGCTCATCGGGCTCGGTGTGGGAGGAGACCACGATGTAGCCGAGAGGACCGCCTGCCCCGCGCAGGCCGAAGGCCCAGGTCCAGGACCGCTCCGGAAGGGATACGGAGCCGTCAGCCCCGCCCAGCTCCTTCACACGTGCGTCGACGACCGTCGGCGCTCCCGCGTCCTGGCCGGGGACGCGGGACACCCCGTCGCCCGTCGCGAGGTATCCGGCCTCGGCGGTGCAGGGACCGAGGGCACTGACATGCCGCATGGCCAGACGCACGATCTCGCTTGGCTCCGTGCAGCTGAACAGGGTGCGGGACAGCATCAGCAGCCCGTGCGGATCCACCACCGCGAGCGGACGGGGGGCGCGCCGTCCGGCGCCCGCGGTGCAGCGCGGGACGCGGGACACCTCCCGGTAGGAGACGTCCGGGAACAATCTCTGTGTCGGGCGGTAGGCCATAGATCACTCCGTTCTCCGATCATCGGAGGCGATCGAGTGAATCGTGGGATCCACGCCTGTGAGAGTCCCGCGTACCCAGCCTGGGCGAGGTATTCCGGCTCACCGGGCTTTGGTCTCGTGCTCATGGAGTGACCAGCTGCGCCGATTTCTGACCTGCCGGGTGCAGGCGGAGCGCGCCGCACTCTTGCGACTCTGAGCCTGTCAGGGATCGCCGGTACTTCGCCTCGGTGAGCTTCATGCAGCCCAGCCGGTACGACGCCGTCGCCGACGAGGCGGTCGCCGGCGAGGCGGTGCGGTTGCCGGCCGGGCTGCCCACCGGGATCGACACCAGCACAGGCGGCGGGGCCCGGAAGAGCCCGCCCGCGGAGCGGCCGCTCCGTCACCTGAGCCTCGGAGGACCGGGCGCGACTCCGAGGCGAACGGGGGCCGCCCGTCGTGGAAGGAGTTCCTCATGGCCAAGGCAGTAGGCATCGACCTGGGCACCACGAACTCGGTGATCGCCGTCTGGGAGGGCGGGGAGCCGACGGTCGTGCCCAACAGCGAGGGCAACCGCACCACACCGTCCGTGGTGGCCTTCACCGACACCGGCGAGCGCCTGGTGGGACAACTGGCTCGCCGCCAGGCGATCCTCAATCCCAATGGCACCGTCTACTCGGCCAAGAGGTTCATCGGCCGGCACTTCGACGAGATCTCCGAGGAGGCCAAGGCCGTCGCGTACGACGTGGTCGAGGGGGACGGCGGCGTCGCCCGCTTCAAGGTGCGCGACAAGCTCTACGCGCCCGAGGAGATCAGCGCGCAGGTGCTGCGGAAGCTCGCCGACGACGCCTCCAAGCAGCTGGGCGAGCGGGTCACGGAGGCGGTCATCACGGTTCCCGCCTACTTCAACGACGCCCAGCGCACCGCCACCAAGGACGCCAGACGGATCGCCGGCCTGGAGGTGCTGCGGATCATCAACGAGCCGACCGCGGCCGCCCTCGCCTACGGCATGGACAAGAAGCAGCACGAGACGGTGCTCGTCTTCGACCTGGGCGGCGGCACCTTCGACGTCAGCATCCTCGACGTCGGCGACGGCGTGGTGGAGGTGCGGGCCACGGCGGGCGACAGCCATCTGGGCGGCGACGACTTCGACCGCCGGCTGGTCGACCACCTCGCCGACGGCTTCCAGAAGGAGAACGGCATCGACCTGCGCCAGGACCCACAGGCGCTGCAACGCCTGTTCGAGGCCGCCGAGAAGGCCAAGACGGAGCTCAGCTCCGTGACCCAGACGCAGGTCAGCCTGCCGTTCATCACGGCCGACGCCTCCGGGCCCAAGCATCTGACCACGACGATCATGCGGTCCACGTTCGAGCAGATCACCGGCGACCTGGTCGAGCGCTGCCTGGGGCCGGTGCGGCAGGCCATGGAGGACGCCAAGATCAGCGAGAACGACATCGACGAGGTCATCCTCGTCGGCGGCTCCACCCGCATCCCCGCCGTCCAGGCCCTGGTGCGGAGGCTGACCGGCGGCAAGGAACCCAACATGAGCGTCAACCCCGACGAGGTCGTCGCGATGGGTGCCGCCATTCAGGCCGGGGTCCTCAAGGGCGAGGTCAAGGACGTCCTGCTGCTCGATGTCACCCCCTTGTCGCTCGGTGTGGAGACACGCGGCGGTGTGATGACGAAGATCATCGAGCGGAACACCACCATCCCGGTGCGTCGCTCCGAGACCTTCTCCACCGCCGAGGACAACCAGCCCGCCGTCGACGTCGTCGTCCTGCAGGGCGAGCGGGAGAGGGCCGCGGACAACCGGGTCCTGGGCCGTTTCCAGCTCACCGACATACGCCCCGCGCCACGCGGTGAGCCGCAGATCGAGGTCACCTTCGACATCGACGCCAACGGCATCCTCAACGTCACCGCGCGGGACAAGGACACCGGCAAGGAGCAGGGCATCACCATCAGCGAGAGCTCCAATCTCGACCGGAGCGAGGTCGAGCGGATGGTCCAGGAGGCCGAACGCAACCGCGCCCAGGACCAGGCCCTGCGCGAGGCGGTGGACGCCCGCAACGAACTCGACGCCGTCGCCTACCAGGTCGAGAAACGCCTCGGCGAGCTCGGCGACGCCGCGCCGGCCCATGAGAAGGCCCGTGCCGAGATGCTGGTGGCCGAGGCCCGCGAGGCGGTCAAGAACGAGGTCGGGGCGGACCAGGCCCGGCCGCTGACGTCCGAACTCCAGCAGATCCTCGCGGGGCTCGCGGCCCACCAGGCAGGAGCCGGCGCGGGCACCGGCTCACCGGAGGAATCCGGTCCCGGCGGAGCCGCGCGGGGCGGCTCCGGGGACGACGACGTGATCGACGCCGAGTTCGACAAGGGCTGAGGTGCCCGCCATGGCCATCCCACCCCAGGGCCCGGAACCCGATCGCCCACAGGAAGGCGCCGAGCAGCCTCCCCGCGAGGACCTGCCACAGCCCGGACCGCCGGGCGAGGAGACCGAGCCGGGACCCGACGCCGCATCCGGCACCGCTGCACCTGACGAGGAGCACGCGGCCGCGCTGCGAGAGGCCGAGGACCGCTGGCGACGCGCCCTGGCCGACCTCGACAACCTGCGCAAACGCCACGCCAGGGAGCTGGAGCGGGAGGCCGCGGCCGAACGCGCCCGTACGGCGGCGGCCTTCCTGCCCGTCATCGACAACCTGGACCTCGCCCTGAGCCACGCGGCCGCCGACCCCGGCGCGATCATCGAAGGCGTCCGGGCCGTGCGTGACCAGGCCGTGCACGTCCTGGAACGGCTCGGCTACCCGCGCCATGCGGAAAAGGGTGTGCCGTTCGACCCCGCCCGGCACGAGGTGGTCGGCGTGGTCGAGGATCCCGACGCCGATCCCAACACCGTGGTCCAGGTGCTGCGCCCCGGATACGGGGAGGGCCAGCGGCAGCTGCGGCCCGCCGCCGTGACCGTGGCCAAGCGGGAGTGACCGTCCATGGCACGCGACTACTACGAGGTGCTCGGCGTTCCGCGCACCGCCGACCGGGACGAGATCCAGCGGGCCTACCGCACCCTGGCCCGCAGGTACCACCCCGACATCAACAAGGACCCCGGGGCGGAGGAGCGGTTCAAGGAGATCAACGAGGCCTTCAGCGTCCTGTCCGATCCAAAGCAGCGAGCCCGCTACGACCGCTTCGGCGAGGACTTCCGGAAAGTCCCGGAGGACTGGGAGGAACGGGTCGCCGCCGGCGCGGGAGCCGGCAGCGGCTTCAGGTGGACCACCGCCGGCGGCCCTCGGGTCCGCTACGCCACCAGCGGCTTCGACACGGAGGGCATCGACATCGACGACCTGTTCGGCTCGTTCTTCGGCGGCGCCGGACGGATGCGTGTCCCCGGAGCCGACCAGGAGGCCGAGCTGCCGCTCACCGTCGAGGAGGCCTATCGCGGAGGCCGCCGCACCGTCACCCTCGCCGGGCCCTCGGGGCAGCGGCGCTACGAGGTGGACGTGCCGCCCGGCGTCACCGACGGCCAGCGCATCCGGCTGGCGGGCGAGGGCGGCCGCGGCAGCGGGGGCGCTCCCGCGGGCGATCTGTATCTGCGCGTGCGGATCAAGCCGCACCCCCGGTTCCGTCTCGACGGCCGGGACGTCCATGTGGAGCTCGAGGTCACTCCCTGGGAGGCCGCGCTGGGCGCGACGGTCCCGGTGCCCACGCCGAGCGGTGCCACGGCGAAGGTGACCGTGCCTGCCGGGTCCTCCAGCGGCCGGCGTCTGAGGCTGCGCGGCGAGGGCATGCCGGGCCCGCATGGCGCGAACGGGGACCTGTACGCGGAGCTGCGGATCATGGTGCCGCCCCGGCTGAGCGACCGCGAACGCGAGCTGTGGGAGGAACTGGCCGCTGTCTCCGCCTTCGACCCCAGGAGGACCCGATGAGCGACCGACAGGCCGAGGCCCGCCCGTCCTACGCACCCGCGGCCCAGGTGGGTGTGCAGTACGCGATCGTGCCCGTGCCCAGACTCTCCCTCGAGACGGTGGCCCGCCGCTCAGGCCTGCATCCCGACCTGATCCGCCGGTTCGTCGCCCTCGGACTGGTGGACGCCGACCGTGACGCCTCCGGGCAGCTGGTGTTTCCCCCCAGCGCCCCGGCGGCCCTGGCCCGCGTCCAGCGACTGCGCACCGGACTGTGCCTGAACTACGCATCCCTCGGTCTGGTGCTCGACCTGCTCGACCGCATCAGCTTGCTCGAAGCCGCGCTGCGGCGTGCAGGCGTGAGGAGTGATCTGCCGCCATGGACATGAACCGCCTGACCCAGAGGTCACAGGAAGCCCTGCAGGAGGCGCAGAGCGTCGCCGGCCGCCTGAGCCACACCGAGGTCGACGGCGAGCATCTGCTGCTCGCCCTCCTCGAACAGGAGGAGGGCCTGATCCCGCGGCTGCTGCAGCAGGCGGGCACCGAGCCCGAGGAGCTGCGCGCGGCCGTACGCGAGGAACTCTCCCGCCGGCCCAAGGTGACCGGCCCGGGGGCGGCGCCCGGCCAGGTCTTCGTCACCCAGCGTCTGGCCCGGCTGCTGGACGCGGCCGAGCGGGAGGCGAAACGCCTCAAGGACGAGTACGTCTCCGTGGAGCACCTGCTGCTGGCCCTGGCCGAGGAGGGCCCGTCGACCGCCGCCGGGCGCCTGCTGAAGGAGCACGGCGTCACCCGGGAGTCGTTCCTCGGGGCCCTCACCCAGGTCCGCGGTAACCAGCGCGTGACCTCGGCCAACCCGGAGACGGCCTACGAGGCCCTCGAGAAGTACGGCCGTGACCTGGTCGCCGAAGCCAGGACCGGGCGGCTCGACCCGGTGATCGGCCGGGACGCCGAGATCCGCCGCGTCACCCAGATCCTCAGCCGCAAGAGCAAGAACAACCCTGTCCTGATCGGTGACCCCGGCGTCGGCAAGACCGCCATCGTCGAGGGGCTCGCCCAGCGCATCGTGCGCGGTGACGTGCCCGAAGGGCTGCGCGACAAGACGATTTTCGCCCTCGATATGGGTTCGCTCGTGGCGGGCGCCAAGTACCGCGGCGAGTTCGAGGAACGCCTGAAGGCCGTGCTGAGCGAGGTCAAGGCCGCGGAGGGGCGGATCCTGCTCTTCGTCGACGAGTTGCACACGGTCGTCGGCGCGGGCGGCGCCGAAGGAGCCATGGACGCGGGCAACATGCTCAAGCCCATGCTGGCACGCGGCGAACTGCACATGATCGGCGCGACCACCCTGGACGAGTACCGCAAGCACATCGAGAAGGACGCCGCCCTCGAACGCCGCTTCCAGCAGGTCCTGGTGGACGAACCCAGCGTGGAGGACACCGTCTCCATCCTGCGCGGACTGCGCGAACGGCTGGAGGTCTTCCACGGCGTCAAGATCCAGGACACCGCGCTGGTCGCGGCGGCGACGCTCTCCCACCGCTACATCACTGACCGGTTCCTGCCCGACAAGGCGATCGACCTCGTCGACGAGGCCTGCGCCCGGCTGCGCACCGAGATCGACTCGATGCCCGCCGAACTCGACGAGATCACCCGCCGCGTCACCCGCCTGGAGATCGAGGAGGCCGCCCTGTCCAAGGAGACCGACCCCGCCAGCAAGGCACGCCTGGAGGAACTGCGCAAGGAACTCGCCGACCTGCGCGCCGAGGCCGACGCCAAACACGCCCAGTGGGAGGCCGAACGGCAGGCCATCCGCCGCGTGCAGGACCTGCGCCAGGAACTGGAGCAGGTCCGCCACGAGGCGGAAGAGGCCGAACGCGCCTACGACCTCAACCGCGCCGCCGAACTCCGCTACGGCCGCCTCCAGGACCTCGAACGCCGGCTGGCGGCCGAGGAGGAGCAACTGGCCGCCAAACAAGGGGAGAACCGGCTGCTGCGGGAGGTCGTCACCGAGGAGGAGATCGCCGACATCGTCGCCGCCTGGACCGGCATCCCCGTCGCCCGCCTGAAGGAGGGCGAACGCGAGAAGCTGCTGCGCCTGGACGAGATCCTGCGTGAGCGCGTCATCGGCCAGGACGAGGCCGTCAAGCTCGTCGCCGACGCCATCATCCGCGCCCGCTCCGGCATCCGCGACCCTCGCCGTCCCATCGGCTCGTTCATCTTCCTCGGGCCCACCGGCGTGGGGAAGACGGAGCTGGCCAAGACCCTCGCCCGGGCCCTGTTCGACGCCGAGGAGAACATGGTCCGCCTCGACATGAGCGAGTACCAGGAGCGGCACACCGTCAGCCGCCTCGTGGGAGCGCCGCCCGGATACGTCGGTTACGAGGAGGGCGGCCAGCTCACCGAGGCCGTGCGCCGCAAGCCGTACTCCGTGGTGCTGTTCGACGAGATCGAGAAGGCGCACACCGATGTCTTCAACACCCTGCTGCAGATCCTCGACGACGGCCGCGTCACCGATGCTCAGGGCCGCACCGTCGACTTCCGCAACACCGTGATCATCATGACGTCCAACATCGGCTCCGAGCACCTCCTCGAGGGCGCCACCGCCGAAGGGGAGATCAAGCCGGACGCCCGCGCCCTGGTGATGGGCGAGCTGCGTGGGCACTTCCGCCCGGAGTTCCTCAACCGGGTCGACGACATCGTGCTGTTCAAACCGCTCGGTGAGGCGCAGATCGAGCGGATCGTGGAGCTGCAGTTCGACGAACTGCGCCGCCGCCTCGCCGAACGCCGCATCACGGTCGAACTCACGGACAAGGCCCGCGAGCTGATCGCGCACCAGGGCTACGACCCGGTGTACGGGGCCCGGCCGCTGCGGCGCTACATCTCCCACGAGGTCGAGACACTCGTCGGGCGCGCCCTGCTGCGTGGCGATGTCCAGGACGGCGCGAAGGCCCGCGTCGACGCCGAGCACGGAGAGCTGGTGGTCACCTACGACCAGCCGGAGGACGCGCAGGGAGCGAGGGCGGCATGAGCACCGTGCGCGCCACCAACGTCACCTGCCCGCACTGCGGGCGCACCAACCGGGTGCCCGTGGCCGCCGAGGGCCGCCCCAGGTGCGGCAACTGCAAGCAGCCTCTGCCGTGGACGGCCGAAGCGGGCGACGACGACTTCGCCGAGGTCGCCGAGCAGGCGGCCGTCCCTGTCGTCGTCGACCTGTGGGCCACCTGGTGCGGCCCCTGCCGCATGGTGAGCCCGGCGCTGGAGAAGGTCGCCGCCGATCTCGCGGGAAAGATCAAGCTCGTCAAGGTCGACATCGACAAGAACCCGCGCCTGGCACAGCGCTTCGAGGTCCAGGCGGTACCGACGCTGCTGATCCTCGACAAAGGGCAGACCATCGCCCGGCAGGCGGGGGCCGCGCCTGCCGCTGCCCTGCGGCGCTGGGTGGAACAGTCGATCGCCGGCCACCAACCGGCCGGGAAAGGATGATCGGCCATGACCGTACGGACCGACCCCCGCCTCGCCCTCGTACACCCCGTCACCCCGCGCACCCCGGGCTGCGAGGAATGTCCGGCCGCGCATTCCGCCCGGGTCCGGTGGTGCCTCGTCCACGAGGCGTTCGAGTGATGCCCCGCGACGAGACGCAGCCGGGCGCGGCGCCTGTGCGGGACGAGGCGGACAAGAGCGTCCCCCTCGAGACGCCCGACATCTACGGCGCCTATCCCCGCCTGTCGGACGACCAGACGGCCCGCCTGGCACAGCACGGCCGGCGGCGCGCTGTCGACGCCGGTGACGTGCTGATCCGGGAGGGGGAGCGGTGCGAGACGTTCTACGTCATCCTCAGCGGCGCGGTGGCCGTCGTCGAGGGCTACGGCACACCCGACGAACACCTGCTCCGGGTGCACGGCCCTGGCCGCTTCATCGGCGAACTGGGCCTCGCGCACGGACAGATCGCCTTCTACACCGCCGTGGTCAGGAACCCGGGCGAAATCCTCGCCCTGTCCATCGACCAGCTGCGTGATCTGGTGACCCGGGACTCCCTCCTCGGCGATGTGGTGCTGCGCGCCTGTCTGGGCCGCCGTGCCCTGCTCGTCGGGCAGGGCGCCGGGTTCCGCATCATCGGCTCACGCTATTCGCCCGACACACGGCGGCTGCGTGAGTTCGCCGCCCGCAACCGGCTGCCGTACCGCTGGATCGATCTGGAGACGGACCAGGAGGCCGAGGCGCTGCTGCGCCGCTTCGCCGTCGGTCCGGAACAGACGCCGCTGGTGATCTGGCGGGACACGACCCTGCTGCGCAACCCGAGCAACGCCGAACTGGCCCGGCTGATCGGCCTGCCGCCCCTGCCGTCGGGCAACGGCCGCGGCGATCTCCTCATCGTCGGTTCCGGTCCGGCCGGCCTCGCCGCCGCGGTGGCCGCCGCTTCGGAGGGCCTCGGCACGACCGTGGTCGAGGCGCTGGCCACTGGCGGCCAGGCCGGGACGTCCTTCCGCATCGACAACTGCTTCGGCTTCCCCTCCGGCATCTCCGGTGCTGAACTCACCGAGCGCGCTGTGCTCCAGGCGGAGAAGTTCGGCGCCCGGATCAGCGTCCCGGCGGAGGCGGCCCGGCTCGAAGCACGGGACGACCACTTCGCCGTCGGCTTCACCGACGGCAGCGAGATCACGGCCCGTGCCGTCGTCCTGGCCACCGGCGCTCGCTACCGCCGCCTCGATGTGCCCGGCATCGAGCCGCTGGAGGGCTCGAGCGTGCACTACTCGGCCACGGTCCACGAAGCCCAGCAGTGCCGTTCCGACCCCGTGGCGGTGGTGGGCGGCGGCAACTCCGCGGGGCAGGCCGTGCTCTTTCTCGCGCAGTTCGCGCCGGAGGTGTATCTGCTGGTCCGCGGGCCGAGCCTCGAGGCGCACATGTCCCGCTACCTGATCGATCAGATCGAGCGCCACCCGCGGGTGCGCGTGCTGCTGCACACCCGGATCACCGAGGCGTCCGGCGAGAAGTCGCTCGAGTCGGTCACGGTGGTCGATCTCCGTACGGGCCGGCAGCGCGACCTCGGAGTGCGCGCCCTGTTCGTCTTCACCGGCGCCGACCCCCACACCGGATGGCTGTCCGGCGCGATCGCGCTCGACGCACGCGGCTATGTGCTCACCGGAGCGGAGGCACAGGCCTGCTCCGTTCCCGGACTGTGGCAGGGCCAGGGCCGCGACTGCCTGACCCTGGAGACCAGCCTTCCCGGCGTCTTCGCCGCCGGTGACGTCCGCAGCGGTTCGGTGAAACGCGTGGCCTCCGCAGTCGGCGAGGGCGCGATGAGCATCCACTTCGTGCACCGCTACCTCGACCGCACGGCCGTGCCCGGCGGCACCGACAGCTTCCCGCACCTGCGTCCGAAGGAGTCCGCTTGGCTCGCATGACACCCGGCGTGAGACGAGATCACAACAAGAGGAGGCGAGGGAAATGACGATGCCCGTACGGCGTAGCCCCGGTGGCGTGATCCGGGAGAGGCCCTTGGGCTGGGCGCGCAATCCGCTCATGGAGTTCGATCAGCTGCTCAACGAGATGAGCGGGCTGCTCGAATCCACCGTCGGGGGCACGGCGCCCGCACGCGCGTGGACACCCATGGCGGATGTCACGGAGTCCGACGACGCCTTCCACGTCGAGATCGAACTCCCCGGCGTCAAGAGCGAGGATGTCGACGTCGAGGCGAGCAGTCAGGAACTGGTCGTCAGCGGAGAGATCAAGGAGAAGGAACGCAAAGGCGTCCTGCGCCGGAGCACCCGCCGTTCCGGGGCCTTCGAGTACCGGTGGCGGCTGCCCGTGGAGGCCGACACGGAGAAGATCACAGCGCAGATGACGGACGGTGTGCTCACCATCACCGTCCCCAAGGCCGAGGTCGCCAGGCCCCGGCACATCGAGATCAGCGAAACGAGTGAAAGCACGGAGAGCAGCACCTGAGAGGCAGCCGCGGTTCCGGACGGCGTCCGGAACCGCGGCCGGGCCGGGGCTCGACCTCCGGGGGTGACTCATGAACGACGTCGTCCACCACAGCTCCTCAGCGCGATCGAGGCGCGGCATGCGGTCCGCCACCGGCCCCGTCACGGCGCCGGCGCCAGGCGCGCACCAGCCGAAGGGGGAGGAGCCCCAGCGGTGCTCGCCGTCCCATGTCCGCCCGGTCCTCGCGGTCGAACGCCCGTGCGTAAAGCTCCGCGTCCCGGGCCGTCGGGTAGCGCTTGCTCCCCTCTGCCCCGCATCCGCGCGCGCAGTGCCAGAGCATCGTGTCGCCCTCGTGGAAGAAGCGGAACCGGTGTCCCAGAAGGTGGCAGCGCAGCATGGGGGACCACGTTATCCGCACTGGCGTGTTCCGTCCTGTTCTGTCCCACCCCCGGCGTCAGCCTGCCGACCTGAACGAGGAGGCGTGGCATGACCGCCACCTCCGAGCTCGGCGTGGTCACCACCAAGGTTCCCGCCCGGCTGGACCGGCTGCCCTGGTCCCGCTTCCACTGGCGGATCGTCGTCGGCCTGGGAACCGTCTGGATTCTGGACGGCCTCGAGGTGACGATCGTCGGGGCGGTCGCCGCCCGTATGACCGAGGCGGACAGCGGCATCGACCTGACCAGCGCCGACATAGGCACCGCCGCCGCCATCTACGTGGCGGGCGCCTGCGTCGGCGCTCTGCTGTTCGGCAGGCTCACCGACCGCTTCGGGCGCAAGAAGCTGTTCATGCTCACGCTCGGCATCTATGTCCTCGCCACCGTCGCGACCGCGTTCGCCCATGACGCCTGGTACCTCTACCTCGCCCGCTTCATCACGGGTATGGGCATCGGCGGAGAGTACGCCGCGATCAACTCGGCCATCGACGAGCTGATCCCCGCGCGCAACCGGGGGCAAGTGGATCTGGCCATCAACGGCAGCTACTGGGTCGGTTCGGCGCTCGGCAGCCTGGTCGCCGTGCTGCTTCTCAACGAGAGCCTGCTGGCGGCCGACCTCGGCTGGCGGCTGGCCTTCGGCCTGGGCGGCGTTCTGGGCCTGGGAATCATGCTGGTACGCCGCCACGTTCCGGAGAGCCCGCGCTGGCTGTTCATTCACGGGCATGAGGACGAAGCCGAACGCATCGTCGACCGGATCGAGGCCGAGGTGCGCGAGGAGACCGGCCGGGAGCTGCCGGAACCCGGCGAGGCGGTCACCGTGCGGCAGCGCAAGGTCATCCCGTTCAGGGAGATCGCCGGCGTGGCCCTGCGGCGGTACCCGAGGCGCGCCCTTCTCGGCCTGGCGCTCTTCATCGGACAGGCGTTCCTGTACAACGCGATCGTCTTCGACCTGGGCACGATCCTGAGCGGATTCTTCGACATCGGCTCCGGCACGGTCCCCTACTTCCTCGCCGTCTTCGCGATCGTCAACTTCCTCGGGCCGCTCCTCCTCGGCCGGCTGTTCGACACCGTCGGCAGGAAACCGATGATCACGGGCACCTACGTCGCCTCGGCAGCCGTGGCCACCGTCCTCGCCGCCCTGATGATCACCGGCTCCCTGACCACAGCGTGGTTCTTCCTGCTGGTCTCGCTGACCTTCTTCGTGGCCTCCGCGGGAGCGAGTTCCGCCTACCTGACGGTGAGCGAGGTCTTCCCCATGGAGACCCGGGCCCTGTCCATCTCGCTGTTCTTCGCCGTCGGCACGGCAGTGGGCGGGATCACCGGACCGCTGCTGTTCGGCCACTTGATCCACACGGGCGACGCGGACCTGGTGGCCATAGGCTTCCTCGTCGGAGCGGCGGCCATGGCACTGGGCGGGCTCGCCGAGGTCGTCTTCGGTGTGCGGGCCGAACAGCAGTCCCTGGAGAACATCGCCCGGCCGCTCACCGCCGAGGAGGCGGAGGCGGACTGGCGCGGCGAGCCCGCGCCGCAGGACGAACGAGACCGTCTCCGGCCGGCAGAGGTCCAGCAGGCGGCGCACGAGCGGGACCGGCGGATCGCCGACCGCACTGCCCGCCGCCGGCAGCGGCACCGCGCCGGAGCCCGCCGCTATCGTCCGGGCACCGGGCAGGGCAGCAGGATGTACTCGCCGGGGATGGTCGGCACCGCGGGCCCGGCAAGCCGTACGTCCGCCATGTCGGAACAACGCCTCGACGACGAGATCGAGCAGATCACCCACGCGGTCCAGGAATCCGGTCCGACGAGCCGCCAAAGCCTCAAACAGGCCGTGGACGGGCGTTCCTGGGGCCCCCGGCGCTTCCGCCGTGCCCTGCGTGAGTCCGAGCGGGAGTCCAGGGTCAAGGCCGTCGGCAAGGACCGCTACGCGCCGGCGGACGGACGCGACCGGTCCGACAACGCACCGGACGACCCGCATGACCGGCGCTGACCGGTACAGAGGAGGCAGCGATGAAATATGACGAATTCCTTGCCCGGGTGCGCGAGCGAGGCGAGTACAACGACCGGGACGAAGCCGCGGACGTCACCAATGCCGTGCTGGAGGTGCTGGCCCATCGGATCAGCCCGGGAGAGGTCAGGGATCTCGCGTCCCAGCTGCCCGACCCGCTGGGAGACGTTCTGAACCGTGCCGCGCCGCAGCAGGCCGAGAGCTTCGGGATCGAAGAGTTCTACCGCCGGGTCGCCGAGCGCACCCGCGCCCGGCCCCGTACCGCGCAGTGGGACGCCGGCGCGGTGCTGACCACCGTCGCCGACGCCGTCACCGGGGGAGAGCTGAATCAGATCATCAGCCAGCTCCCCTCCAGTTACGCGGTCCTGTTCGGCAAGGCCGACCTCGCGGACTGAGCCCGTGAGGCACCCGGAAACGAAAGGCCAACGACAAATGGTTGAAACAGGTTTCTCATCGTTCGACACCATGGTGGACAAGGCCAATCGGCTCCTCAAAGACGTCGAGGAGGCCTTCGAGTGGCCCAAGGACCGGCGCAAGCAGTCGTATGCGGCGCTGCGGGCCGTGCTGCACCCGCTCCGGGATCGTCTCCCGGTCGAGACAGCCGTACAGTTCGGTGCCCAGCTGCCGACCATCGTCCGAGGCGTCTACTACGACGGCTGGAAACCGGCCGATACGCCCATGAGGATGAGCAACGAGGAGTTCTTCGCACGGGTCCGGAGCGAATTCCCCTACGCGGTCGAGGGCGGCAGCGAGAGGCTGGTGCGCACCGTACTGAAATCCCTGCAGCGCCATGTGAGCGCCGGCGAATGGCAGCACCTCAAATCCCGGGTGCCGCACTCGTTCGCCGCGCTCCTGCCGTGATCCGGTCCGAAATCCGGTCCGAAATCCGGTCCGGGATCCGGTCCGAAATCCGGTCCGGGGAGGTCCCGCTCCACCGCGGGACGACCGCTCAACCGCGGGACGAGCCCGACGGGGACGCGGCGCCGCGGCGGGCTCACAGCAGAAGGTCGAAGACGGCTCGAGCCTCGTCCCAGTGCTGGGTCTGGGGGTTCTTCAGGTCGGGGTGGAGGATCTTGAAGCTCTGGGCAAGGGCCAGGCTGAGCCCGCCGATGATCTCCGGATAGGCCGCCTCGGTCTCCTCGTCGGGCGTGCGGTCCAGAGTGGGGTGGGCGGCGAGCTGTTCCAGGATCGGCTTGAGCTCTATTTCATGGTCGATCTTCCGGAAGTTGTGAATGCTCTCCTGCAGGCCCTTCGTTATGGGCAGGTCGCACAGGCGGATGACGTCGCGCCCGTTGGCCTTGGCGGTGGCCTGGGCGACGGTCAGCAGACCGTAGAGCTTGGCGTCGACGAAGTCGCTGTAGCGCTTGAGGTCGTTCTTGTCGACGTCAAGCCCCCCGGCCACGCGGAAGAACCTTTCGAACCTGGCGATGGACATCACGGTCATGACGGCAACCTCCAGCTGCGGGCTCGCGAGGGCTCCCGCCCCCTGGGTCTGCCAGCCAGCCTGACCGAGAAAAGTGCGCGAACGCATGCGCATACCGGGCCCAATTAGCCTCCCTGTGTTGCCCTGCCAGGCCCAGGCGTCCGGCCGCCCGGGGAGTCGGACGGGCGTGCGGATCGACTGCGGATCGACGGCAGGGGAACATCGCGTCGCCGAGCGGCTACGTACGGGGTGCCCCCCGGCGGCGGAGGCGGCGTGTCATGCGGAATCGACGTTACTCGGTGGCGTCTGCGGGCACCTCGGATCGCGGGGCATCCGACGCCAGATGTTCGCCTCCGCGACACGGAAGCCACTGGACGCCGCGCAGTACCTGACGTTGTCCTGGTTCGTGGCTTCGGTCGCCACCGTGGGCGGCGCGCTGGGATCGGGCCTGGAGAGCGACGAGGCGATCCGGGCAGCCGCCTACTCCAAGCGCGAACAGGAACGCCGCGCACCCTCCAGGACTACCGCGATGACAAGCCCTCGGAGTGAACCCGCGGCACGAACGGCTTCCGGACACGTGTCGGCCCAGCTGCGGACGGGGCGGCCGTGGGGTGCGGAAGGCGACGGATCAGGACCCGGACACCGAGGTGGGTGAGGGCTCCGGCGGCGGGGAGCGACGCGCCTCCTGAAGCGGGAAGTAGTCTCCCGGCCGGGTCGAGCGCCGCCACACGTACACCGCTGCCGCCATCACGAGGATCAGCCCCGCCAGGACGAGCAGTTCGATCCCCTCGACCTTCCACCGGAAGGACTTCTCCGCCTCGGCCGTGACGATGAGCACCTTGCGGATGCCGGCGATCAGGCCGACGACGAGGAACGGCTCCGCGTCTAGGGTCCGGTTCCGGATGGTGAGGCGGACGGTGTGGAGCAGTTCGGCGACGATGAACAGCACAAGGCCGTTGTCCAGGGCGCTGAGAACGACCGTCTCCGCGCGGTACGGCCCCTGAAGCGCGTCGACGAGGTCGCGGACGACCTCGACCGTCAGGAGCCCCGCGAGCAGCACCAGGAGGCCGGCGATGACGAGGTGAATGCCGTCCTCGACGAGCTGCAGGACGCCCTGCAGCCGGTTGCCCTCGATCTTCGGGAGAATCGGTCGCACAGGCAACATGCTAGGAGTCCCCCGGCCCGCAGGCGCGGCGTGCGGCCGACGGGGGGTGTTTCCTCAGGTCAGGGCCCTGATGGCTGCCTCCAGGTCAGCAAGTGGCTCGACAGCTCGCCCGCGGGACGGGGTCGTCCTTCAAGGAGTGCGGTCCGCGCTGACAGAGCTTCGTGAGGCCGGGTGCGGAAGTGGGAGCGGAACGCAGATCCGGGTTCCGCTCCCACAGTGTGTGTCGGACCCGGCTACTCGGCCTCCTCCTCCAGCACTCGCTGGGCGACGGCGAACGCCGAGTTGGCCGCCGGGACCCCGCAGTACACCGCGGTCTGGAGCAGCACCGCGCCGATCTCCTCAGGGGTGAGTCCGTTGCGGCGGGCCGCGCGCACGTGCATGGCGAGTTCGTCATAGTGGCCGTGTGCGACCAGCGCCGTGAGGGTGATCATGCTGCGTTCGCGACGGGCGAGGGTCGGGTCGGTCCAGATCTCGCCCCAGGCGTAGCGGGAGATGAAGTCCTGGAAGCGGGCGGTGAACGGCGTCTGCCGCGCCTGCGCCCGGTCGACGTGCGCGTCGCCCAGCACCTCCCGGCGCACCTCCATGCCGCGCCGGGCGGGTTCACCGAAGTGCGTCCGCAACGCCGTCAGCACCGCCTCCGGGCGCTGGGCGGGCGCCAGGTGCGAGGCCCCGGCGAGTTCCACCAGCGCGGCACCGGGCACGGCGTCCGCGATCTCCCGCAGATGCGCCGGCGGTGTGGCCGGGTCCTCCCGCCCGGCGATGGCCAGCGTGGGAACAGTGATCTCCGCCAGCCGGTCGCGCAGGTCGAACGCGGCCAGCGCGTCGCAACAGGCGGCGTACGCGTGCGGGTCGGCCTCCCGGTGGTCCCGGACCAGCCGCGGCACGGTGAACCCGGACGTGAACCAGCGGGCGTCGGCGCTCTCGGCGAGCCCGGCCAGCCCTTCACGGCGCACCAGCGCGGCCCGTTCCTCCCACGGCCCGGCCCCGTTGAAGTGCGCCGAGGAACAGATCACGGCCAAGGAGGAGAGCCGGTCCGGCCGGTGCACGGCCAGGTGCAGTCCCACCGCCCCGCCCAGTGAGACACCGGCGTAGGAGAAGCGCTCGATGCCGAGCGAGTCGGCCAGCGCGAGCACCAGCCCGGCGAGATCGCCCACGCTCGCACCGGGACCGATCAGCCCTGCCGGCGAACCGCCGTGCCCCGGCAGGTCCCACCGGACCACCCGGTGCGTGGCCGACAGTTCGGGCGCCACCTGGTCCCAGAGGGCGTACGAGGTGCCGAGCGAGGGGCCCAGCAGCAGTGGGGGAGCCGAAGGGGGGCCTTCGACGCGGTGGTTGAGCAGCTCACTTGTCAACGTCGCTCCAGGGCACGGTCGGTGAGGTGTCCGGCGGAACCGGTGTAACGGGAGGCGTCGATGAGCGCGGAGACATCGACCTCCTGCAGTTCGACCTCCTTCAGTTCGGGCTCCGCGGTGAGCAGTTCCGCCAGGTCGCGGCCCTCCTCGTACGCCCTTCGCGCCAGTGACGTCAGGAGGTCCTTGGCCCGGGCACGGCCGAGAACCGGGGCCAGCTCGGCGGAAAGCCGTTCGGAGACGATCAGTCCGCGGGTGAGGCCGAGGTGTTCGCGCATCGCGTCCGGGTGCACCCGCAGCCCCTCGGTCAGCTCGGCGGCGTCCCGGGCGGCACCGCCGACGAGGCGGAGCAGGTCCCTGAGCGGTTCCCACTCGGCGTGCCAGGCCCCGGCCGGCCGTTCGTCCTCGGCCACCAGCGAGCCGTACAGCGTGGCCGCGAGCTGCGGCGCTCGCCGGGCCGCCGCCGCGATCAGCGTCGAGCGGACCGGGTTCGCCTTGTGCGGCATGGCCGACGAGCCGCCACCGCTGCCCTCGGACACCTCCGCGATCTCGGTACGGGACAGGGTGAGGACGTCCGCCGCGAGCTTGCCCAGCGCGCCGGCGGCGAAGGCGAGGCAGCCGGCGAGATCGGCCACCGGCGTCCGCAGCGTGTGCCAGGGCAACACCGGTTCCGCGAGGCCCAGTTCGCGGGCGTACGCACCCGGGAGCGCCGTGGCGTCCTCGGCTCCGTACGCCGTGAACGCCGCCAGCGTCCCCGCCGCTCCGCCGAGCTGTGCGGGCAGCGAGTCGCGGACCCGCCTCACCCGGTCCCGTGCGTCCAGCACCAGCGCCCGCCACCCGGCCGCCTTCAGCCCGAACGTCGTCGGTACGGCGTGCTGGGTCAGCGTCCGGCCGGCCATCGGCGTGTCACGGTGCTCGGCGGCCAGTCCGGCCAACGCCCGCGCGCAGCGCTCCAGATCGGTGAGGACCACCGCGAGTACGCGGCGGGCGATCAGCATCGTCGCCGTGTCCATGATGTCCTGGCTGGTCGCCCCGCGGTGCACGTACGGGCCGTGCTCCTCGCCCACGGCCCGGGTGAGCGCCGCGACCACGGGGATCACCGGGTTCCCGCCGCCGCGGGCCTGTAGAGCGAGGGACGCGACGTCGAAGCGGGCCGGGTCTACGGCCTCCGTCACCGCCCTCGCCGCCTCCGCCGGGGCGAGCCCCGCGGTGGACTGGACCCGGGTGAGGGCGGCCTCCGCGTCGAGCAGCGCCCGCAGGAACGCCGTGTCCGTCGTCTCGGCGGCTGCCGCGGTGCCGGCCCATCCGGGGGCGAGGAGCCCGGTGCCGGAATCGGCCGCTGTCACTGGAACTCCAGGAAGACCGTCTCGCCCTCGCCCTGAAGGCGGATGTCGAAACGGTACGTGCCGTTGCCCTGTCCCCTGGCGATGAGCGTGCCGCGTCGCTCCTCGTCCAGCTGGGACAGCAGCGGGTCCGCGGACAGCGCCGCCTCGTCGTCCGGCAGATAGATCCGGGTGAACAGGTGGACGAGCAGACCGCGGGCGAAGACGCACACGCTCAGGTGCGGCGCGCCGCGGCCGCGCGCTCCGGGCCGGAGCGTGCGCGCGGACCAGTGACCGTTCGCGTCGGTCTGGATCCGCCCGAATCCGGTGAACTCCACGCCGTTGCGCCCGAGGAAGCCGCCCGTCGCCGGGTCGCGCCGCATCGAGCCGTCGACCTGGGGCACGTCGCCGTCCGGGTCCGGTCCCCACAGCTCCACGAGGGCGTCCGGCACCGGGTCGCCGTTGCCGTCGTACACGTAGCCCTGGAGGGCGATGGTGTCCGGGTGGCCGACGGGCGCGATGTCGCCGCCGCCGGGGAAGGGCAGGGCGTGGCCGTAGAAGGGGCCGACCGTGTGCGACGGGGTGGGCAGCACGGTCTCCGGACGGGTGGTGTCGATCTTCGTCATGGCGGGTCAGCGCCCCTCTTCCATCCAGGTGGCCCGGGGTCCGTCGAGCACGATGTCCCAGCGGTACCCCATCGAGAACTCCGGCACCGACAGGTCGTGGTCGTATGTCGCGATCAGCCGCTGCCGTGCGGCGTCGTCCGTCACCGACTGGATGATCGGGTCGTACGGGATCAGGGGATCGCCGGGGAAGTACATCTGCGTCACCAGCCGCTGGGTGAACGACGTGCCGAAGACCGAGAAGTGGATATGGGCGGGCCGCCAGGCGTTGAGGTGCTGGCGCCAGGGGTAGGGGCCCGGCTGGATGGTGGTGAAGTGGTAGCGGCCCTCGTCGTCGGTGAGGGTGCGGCCCACGCCGGTGAAGTTCGGGTCCAGCGGGGCGTCGTGCTGCTCACGCTGGTGCGCGTAGCGGCCCGCCGAGTTGGCCTGCCATATCTCGATGAGCTGGCCGCGGACCGGACGCCCGTCGCGGTCAAGCAGCCGGCCGGAGACGGTGATGCGCTCGCCGATCGGCTCCCCGGTGTGCTGCCGGGTGAGGTCGTTGTCGGTCTCGGTGATGTCCCGCTCGCCGAAGGCGGGGGAGTGCAGCTCCACCGACTCCGGGTCCTTGCCGACGTCGATGGCGACCGGCGTCCGCTTCGGGTGGCGCAGCAGCGAGGAGCGGTACGGCGCGTAGTCGCGGCGCGGATGGTGCACGACCGGGGCGCCGTCGGCGACACGCTTCTCGTACGCGGCGTGCTCGGCCGCGATCTCCCGGTCGATGTCCTGCTGGGTGAGAGTCATGGGGATACCTGTGCGCTTCCTAACGTTCGAGGACGAGAGCGAGGCCCTGGCCGACGCCGATGCAGAGGGTGGCGACGCCGGTGCCGCCGCCCTTGCGCGCCAGCTGGTGGGCGACGGTGCCGGCCAGGCGGGCACCGGAGGCGCCCAGGGGATGACCGAGAGCGATGGCGCCGCCCTGCGGGTTGAGGACCGACGGGTCGAACTCCGGCCATTCGGCCACACAGCCGAGGACCTGGGCGGCGAACGCCTCGTTCAGCTCCAGCACGTCCAGATCGGCGAAGGACCTGCCCGCCTTCGCCAGCGCCCGGTTGACGGCCTCGACGGGTGCGAGCCCGAAGAGGTGGGGGTCGACGGCGTTCACGCCGGTCGCGGAGATCCGGGCCAGTGGTTCGCGGCCGGTCGCCTTCAGCCCTTCCTCGTCGGCCAGGAGCAGGGCCGCGGCGCCGTCGTTGAGCGGCGAGGCGTTGCCCGCCGTCACCGTGCCGTTCTCCTTGCGGAAGGACGGCCTGAGCCCGGCCATCTTCTCGAGGGAGGCGTCGGGGCGGACGCACTCGTCGACCGCGTGGAGCACCGGGTCGCCCTTGCGCTGCGGCACGGGCACGGGAACGAGTTCCGCATCGAACAGATCCTCCGCCTGCGCCGCGGCCGCCTTCCGGTGGGAGTTCAGGGCGAACTCGTCCTGCTGCTCGCGGCCGATCCGGTGCTTGCCGGCGATGAGTTCGGCCGACTCGCCCAGCGGGATCGTCCACTGCGGCGCCATCGCGGGGTTGACCATCCGCCAGCCCAGGGTGGTGGAGTACAGCTCGGTGTGCCCGGCCGGGAACGGCCTGTCGTTCTTGGGCAGGACGTACGGGGCGCGCGTCATCGACTCCACGCCGCCGGCGAGGGCGATGCGGGCGTCGCCGCAGGCGATGGTGCGGGCGGCCTGGATCACGGCCTCCAGGCCGGAGGCGCACAGCCGGTTCACGGTCACACCGGGCACGGAGGTGGGCAGGCCGGCCAGCAGGGCGGCCATGCGGGCGACGTTGCGGTTCTCCTCGCCGGCGCCGTTGGCGTTGCCGAAGCAGACGTCCTCGACGCGCGAGGGGTCGAGGCCGGGCGTACGGGCGAGGAGTTCGCGGATGACGTGGGCGGCCAGGTCGTCCGGGCGGACCGCGGCCAGGGCGCCGTTGTAGCGGCCGATGGGGGTGCGGACGGCATCGACGATGTAGACGTCGCGCAGACTCATGACGCGATCTCCTCGGTGAGCTGCTCGAGTTCTTCCGCGACGCGGATCCGGGCGGCGGTCTTCGCGGCGATCTCCTCGACGGTGACGCCCGGTGCCGTCTCGACGAGTGCCAGCCCGTCGGGGGTCACGTCCAGCACACCGAGATCGGTGATGATCCGGTCCACGCACGCCTTGCCCGTCAGCGGCAGCGTGCACTCGGACAGGATCTTCGGCGAGCCGTCCTTCGCGGTGTGCGTCATGACGACGATGACGGTGCGGGCGCCGTGCACCAGGTCCATCGCGCCTCCGATGCCGGTGATCATCTTGCCGGGGACGGCCCAGTTCGCCAGGTCCCCCTTCTCGGAGACCTGCATGGCGCCGAGCACGGCGACGTCGATGTGCCCGCCGCGGATCATCGCGAACGACAGGGACGAGTCGAAGAAGGACGCGCCCGGCAGGACCGTGACGGTCTCCTTGCCCGCGTTGATCAGGTCCGGGTCGACCTGGTCCTCCGTCGGGTACGGACCGGTGCCCAGAATGCCGTTCTCCGACTCGAGGATCACCTCGACGCCCGCCGGGAGATGGTTGGGGATCAGCGTCGGCAGGCCGATGCCGAGGTTGACGTACTGACCGTCCTTCAGCTCGCGCGCCGCGCGGGCGGCCATCTCCTCACGTGTCCAGGCCATCAGCCGTTCACCGTCCCTCGTGCCGCAGGCGCCGTGACCGTGCGCCGCTCGATCTGCTTGTCCGCCGCCTGCTCCGGGGTGAGCGCGACCACCCGCTGCACGAAGATGCCCGGCAGATGCACCGCGTCCGGATCGATGGCGCCGGGTTCGACGAGCTCCTCGACCTCGGCGATCGTCACGCGCCCGGCCATCGCGGCCAGCGGGTTGAAGTTGCGCGAGGACTTGCCGAACACGAGGTTGCCGTGCCGGTCGCCCTTCGCGGCCCGTACGAGGGCGAAGTCCGTGCGGATGCCGCGCTCCAGCACGTACTCGGTCCCGTCGAACTCGCGGACCTCCTTCGGCGGCGAGGCCAGCGCCACGCCGCCGCTGCCGTCGTAGCGCCACGGCAGCCCGCCGTCGGCGACCTGGGTGCCCACGCCGGCCGGGGTGTAGAAGGCGGGGATCCCCGCCCCGCCGGCGCGGAGCCGCTCGGCCAGCGTGCCCTGCGGGATCATCTCGACCTCCAGCTCGCCGGCCAGGTACTGCCGTGCGAACTCTTTGTTGGCCCCGATGTAGGACCCGGTCACGCGGGCGATCCGGCCGGCCGCCAGCAGCACCGCGAGCCCCGAGTCCAGCGCCCCGCAGTTGTTGGAGACCACGCCCAGTCCGCCGACGCCGCGCTCGTACAGTGCCTGGATCAGCACGTTCGGTACGCCGCTCAGCCCGAATCCGCCGACCGCCAGCGTCGCACCGTCCGGCACGTCCGCCACCGCCTCGGCGGCTGTCGGCACCACCTTGTTCATCGGTACAGCCTCATCTCTTGTCGCAGCAATAGTCAGTGCGCTGAGCATCTGGGAATTGGTCAGTGCACTGACTGTCCGGGTGAGGTTTTCGTACGCTCCCACTTCTCGATGAGGCCGTCAAGGCCTCCGATGAGGGCCGGTCGGGAAGGGGGGAGCGGTCGAAGGGGGCGGGGTTGAGGTGCCGGTCGGCTGGTATCGTTCAGTGCACGGAGTGGATCGCAGGGAATGGCGCGGATACCGAGGAGTACAGATGGCAGCGGTGGACCTGAACTCCCACCCGGGGCACCTCGCCCGGCGGCTCCAGCAGGCGCACCACCTGCTGTGGAACACGATGGTCTCCGAGGAGATCACCTCGCCGCAGTTCGCCGTCCTCAACACGCTCGTCGCCGAACCCGGCCTCGACCAGCGAACGGTGGGGGAGCGGGTCGGACTCGACCGCTCGACCATCGCGGAGGTCGTCAGCCGGCTCATCCGGCGCGGGTTCCTCGACAAGGTCCGCGATCCGCAGGACGGCCGGCGCTGTCTGTTGCGTCTGACCGACGACGGTCTGCGGGCCCATCGCAAGCTGACGGTGCGCACCGCGCGGATGAACCAGGTCTTCCTGGCGCCGCTCTCCGCCGAGGAGCGGACACTGTTCTTCTCCCTCATCCAGCGCGTGACCGACGCCGCCGACGAACTTCGCGCGCCGGCGGACGATCTCGTCGCGCACCCCTGATCGTCGGTCATGTCCAGCCGGGCGGCGATGCCCCGGCGGCCGGAGCGCGACGCTCCTCACGATGGACACGGCGTCCGGCGAACGCCACTCCCGCCGCCACGGCGTTGGCAGCGAGCACACCGGACCAGGCGGGGCCGTAGGAGCCGGCGGCGTCGGCGAGCAGGCCGAAACACACCGGGCCCAGGGCGAAACCGAGATAGAGGCCGACGGCCAGGACCCCGGACGCCGAGCCCACCACGCTCAGGGGCATCGTCCGGACAAGGGCGAGCATGATCACCACGTTGGCGGCGATGCCGCTCGCGCCGAACACCGCGGCGCCGGCCCACAACAGTGCGGGCGCGTCCATGGTGTCGGCCACCATGAGACCGCCGATGGCGAGTGCGCAGACGGCAGCCAGGACGGACAGCAAAGGGTACGGATTGCGTACGCGGTCCGCCGAGCGCCCCCAGGCGATGCGGGCCACCAGTCCCACCCCGCCGGCCACGGCGACGGTCAGACCGGCCGCCCGCACGGGCATCTCCAGCCGCTCGAAACCGTAGAGAGGCAGATAGACGTTGGTGGCCTGGAGCGCGGCACCGGACGCGAGGGCGTAGCCGGTGAGCCACCACACCCCGACCGGAAGGTCCGCGAGCCGGTGTCCCGGACCCCGGGCGGGGGCCGGCGGCACGGCCGGCACCGCGCTCCGCACCATGACCAGCCCCGCCACGGCGACCACCGCGGCGGCCAGGGCGGCGCCGCGCCATCCCCACCACAGTGCGAGGCTCGGCAGGAGAAGGCCGGCCCCGAACTGGCTCATCTGAACCCCCGACTGCTTGACGCCCATCAGCCCGCCCCGCTGCCCCTGGGACACGTGTGCCGCGATGAGCTGGTTGGTCACGGGGTTGGACAAGGCCTGCGTCGCCCCGCTGAGGGCCACGGCGACCAGCAGCCAGCCGTACGAGGGAGCCGCCGCGACACCGAGGAGGGCCAGGCCGGCGCCCGCGAACAGGACGGCGAGCACCACCCTCCCGCTCAGGCGGTCCGTGTACCGTCCCGCGACGGGGGACGAGTGGGGTCGAAGCGGCGTGCCTCATGGATGCCGCCTGCCCCCTCCGGCCGCAACCGCGACCTCGGTCGCCCCGGTGTCCTTTCGTCCCCTACGTCGGCGCCACGGGCCTCGGCTTCGGCACCGTCGTCATTTCCGAGACCGAAGCCGCAGCCGACTCCACCGCGGTGGCCCCCGTGTGACCTGCTGCGTCATGATCACCCGCGCCCGCGAGGGGGACCGGTCCCAGGCCGGCAGGGCAGCCGGTTGCCGAGCCACCTGGTAGCTGCACGGGTGGACCATGATGCGCTGGGCGCCCGCTGGGGGAGATGTCCGAGGGAAGGGGGGCAGCCCCGACCCGTACGTACGACAGGGGGACCCCCGTATCCGCCATGCCGCCGCCTCCCAGCAGCGATACTGGATGCATGGACACGACGATCCCCGCCCCCCGAGCCGAGGTGCTGCGGGACCGCTACCGCAGCCGACTGCCCGAGCGCTTGCAGGAGCTGGCCGGTCCCGTTGAGGGCGAAGTGGACCTGCCGCTCCACATCGCCTGGTCCGGGCGGACCAGCTACAGCCTGGACCGTCCGAAGTCCCGCATGACGCTCTACCGGACCGTCCTCGCCGAAGGACTGAGTGAGGACCTGGTGGCCCTCTTGCACCACCGGTTGCTCACCGAGCAGTGGCCCGTGTTGCGGCGCTTGATCAGTCCCTACATCCGCGAGGTCTGGGAGGACGCCTTCCCTGAGCTGCTCCGCACCGCTCTCGCCGATCCGACCCCCGCGTGAAGCTCACTCCGCTCCACGAGCGTCTCCTCGCCGACATCCTCGACCTCGGCTCCCCCTACCCTCTGGTCCTCACCGGCGGATACGCCGTGCAGGCCCACGGCCTGGTCGAACGCTTCAGCCGTGACCTCGACGTCGCCACCGAGAACCCCGCTCCGATGCAGGAGATCGTCGCCTCACTCACAGCAGACCTCAGCGCGCGCGGATGGCGGACCACGCACGTCCAGACCGATCCGCTCAGTGGCCGGTTCCTCGTCACCGATCCGGACACCGGCGAGGAGTGCGAGGTCGACATTCTCAAGGAGGCATTCTGGGCTCCGCCTGCCCAGACCCCATACGGGCCCGTTCTCTCCCTCGACGACGTGATCGGCACCAAGGTCCGTGCCCTCGCCGACCGCGGCACCGTCCGCGACCTTATCGACGTCCAGGCTGCCTCCCGCCACCGCTCAACCGCCGACCTCGAATCACTGGGCCGCCGTCGCGCTCACGACGAGTTCAGCCTCGAGGACCTCCGGGACCGGCTGATCGGCGCGGACTGGTACGAGGATGAGGACTACACCGCGTACGGGCTCACCTCCCGGCAGATCGAAGAACTCAAGGCGTGGGCGCTGGAGTGGGCGGAGGATCTGGGTGCGCGGATCCATGACGAGAACGCCTGAGAGGCAGTCACCGCGTCCATCCCCTCTACCGCCATTGCAACAAGAGGATGCGCTGTAGCCAGCAGGTTCCAATCCGGAGCCGTTCACGGTGGGTGGCTGCCCTGCACGGCGGATGTGCATGGCAGCCGAGCGATACCCCGCAGTGGACTCATGGCGAAACCGGGCTGCGGTAACGATCAAACACCGCATCCCGCTCCCACTCTCAGGTCCAGTCCGGGTCCCGACGGTCGAACTCGGTAACAGCCAGCTCGAAGAATTGGTCGGAAGGCTTCCCGCTGGATCCATTTACTACCAGTGCTGACAGCATCGGCTCGGGACCGGTGCTGTCCCTGCAGCAGACGTCTGCCAGCAGAAGCGAACATCATCCGGCTGTGGTAGTTCGCGCGAGTCCTCGGTGTCCGCGCCCGAGATGTCCCTCGGCGCGGGCCATGTGCGCGTGCCCGCGCCTGGGTTGAGAAGGGCTGAACCCCGTCAGAACCGGCCGGCTGTCGCAGCCTTGACGGTCAGCCCGCCGCCCTGCGCGTACCTCGCAGTCACCGCAGCCGACAGGCCGGCGTCAGGCAAGCGTCCCCGACGTCACCCAATCAAGTTCATCAGCTTCAACGCCCCCGTCATGCTGTTCGGCCGGGCGTTCCCGGCCAGTCCAACGGTGCCTCACCCCGGCACAGCAACAGGTGATACAGATGGCGAGGGGATCGCACTGATCCAGCTGATCGCCAGCGGGGCACCGATGGCGGAGGACCTCGCCGAAGGACGCCTGCGCTACCGGATGGCGCGGTGGCACGTTGGTCTCGTCCTGTGGATCGATGATCCGCAGCAGGCCGACGCCCTGGACAAGGCGATCGCCGTCGTGCGCTCCGCCTCCGGGGGGCGGAGCGCCCTGGTGGCGCGCGCCAGCGCCACGTCGCGGTGGATCTGGCTCTCGGGGGAGGCCGTCCCGGACCTTCGCACCCAGCAAGGCGCGGCCCACAGCAGGACGGGGGCGATCAGGGGGATGCAGCGCATCAGGCGGTGCAGTCGGCTCGGCCGCGGGGCCTGCGCTCCATCCTTGGCAGACCGGATGCTGCTGGTGTCGGTCACGCTTCCCCTCCCCGACCGGGCTGCCGTCTCGCGCACTGTATCCGGTCGACTTCGGGCCGGCCGGCCCGGCGTTCATGGGCGCGGCCCCTTTGGGCAGTGACCCGCCCCATGCCCTCAGGCTTCTGATATGCCGTCAGGTATGTCAGCGTTTTGTCAGAATCGATCTTGGCACGTTTCGCGAAGGCCGCTCGCGTAGGTGCATCTTCGACGAGCCACAACAGCCGAGTTCGCGCGGAAGCCCAGGCAGGAGCCTGCTCACCGGAGTGAAGCGATGTTCCTCACAATCTTCGAGTCGGGCTCGTGCCAGTTGTAGAGTGATACCGCCCTTGACCTGCAAAAAGCAGGCAGGGAGCCGACTTCCAGGAGTCCAACGTGCTGCGCACCATGTTCAAGTCCAAGATCTAGCATTTGGACGTCTGCGCAGGTCAGGGGCATGATGGGGGCCCCTCAGGTCAGCAAAAGGTCAGCATGCGTCGCAGCCCTGTCTCCGCTTGCTGACCTTCCGCCTCTGTGCAGCGCCTGTGCATGATCGCTTGCTCCCGCTCGGAAGGTTCGACACGTGGCCCGACAGCTCGCCCGCGGCATGGGGTCCTTCTTCAAGGACTGCGACTGCGCCAAGCCGACCCGTTGCCCACACCCGTACACGATTCGGTTCCGGGACGCGCTGGGCAAGCAGCGCGAGGAGGCCGGTTATGGCACGCAGGACGACGCGATCGAGCGCCTCACGCAGATCTACGCTGAGAAGAGAAACACTGCGCCATCCGTCGCCCAGGCCCGTCGTGAGCTGGGCCAGCAGACGGTCGAGGAATACGCGAAGCAGTGGCGCCCTAGACAGCGCAAAATGACGGAGTACTCCACGGGCGAGCACGTCGACAGTTCGATCAATGTGCACATCGTTCCTCGGCTCGGTTCGCGAAAACTGAACTCAGTTACGCCGATCGTGGTCGAGCGCTTCCTGGAGGAACTGGAGACCGACGGGGTGGGGCGCGGAAATCAGGTGAACATATTCCGCACCCTCAAGGCCATCTTGCGAGACGCTTATATCAAGGGGGCCATGGCAGATGACCCTGTGAAAGGCGTCCAGGAGCCCGAGTACGTCCGTGAGAAGGTGGTCATACCCTCCCTCGCCTACGTTAAGAAGGCTCTGACTGTCGCCGACGACGACCTCGCGCTTGAGATTGTCATGATGGTGGGCTGCGGCCTGCGCAACGGCGAGGCCCGCGCCGTGAACGTCAACAACGTCGTGGCGGACGACGTCTATAGGGTTCACGAGCAGATCCACTCCAACACGCACAAGCCGGCCAAGCTGAAGCACCGCAAGGCGGGTGAGTTCAGGGAAGTTCCGCTGCCTCGCTCAGTGCGGGAGGCGATGGAGCGCTACGAGGAGAAGCACGGAGCCACGAAGGAGGGTTACCTGCTGCGCGGCCCAAGCGGCTACTACACGGAGCCGATGGAACGTCGGCGTGTCCAAAAGCTGTTCAAGGAACTCCCTGCAGCGGAGGGTGTGGGGATGTACAGCTTCCGGCACTACTTCGCCTCGAACGCCCTCGGAAGCGGAATACCGATCACCGACGTGGCGGAGTGGATGGGCCACAAGTCGATCGAGGAGACGTACCGCACGTACCGGCATTTGATGCCAGGAAGTATTACAAAGGCAGCGCGCATCCTGGATGCAGGGCTGTGGGAGGCTGCGTGATGCGCCCACTACGAACGGCAGGCTCTTGGTCTGCTGGTGGCACAGCAATGCCTCGCTGACCTGTGAACAGGTCGACTACGGTTACCCCCGGAGCTGTTGGCCTGGGAATGGCCGGATCTTCGCAGCGCCGGGCCCGTCGTCTGCGGTCTCTGGTTCTGTCCGTGCCGGAGGGCGCGTTGAACTGGCGCAGAAACCTGCGCTTGAAGGGCATGTTGCCATTGCGGCGAGGTGCCGTGGGGGCCTCGTACCTGCCCGCGGGTTGGCAGGGCGGCGTTCCACGTGGTGGGCCTGGCCACTGCTGCCGGGACGCCATTGCCGATGACCAGCGGGCGGCGGCTATCACCAATCTGACGTCGCGGCGGAGGGCTACTCGTTCGGCTCTCCTGTGTGCTGCCCGCGGGGTGAGGTTCAGGCGGTGCCCAGGAAGCGGGCCATGCCAATGGAGTCAGGTGCTCTGTCGGTGAAGTCGAACTCTCGGTAGAGGTGACGGGCGTCGCCGTCCGCGATGAGCGAGATGTAGGAGCGCGCCGGGGCGCGGCGCTCCAACTCGTCGGTAAGCGCCTGCAAGACAGCCCGCCCGAGCCCCTTGCCCTGGTGTTCGGGCAGCACGCAGATGTCGACGATCTGGAAGAAGCAGCCCCCGTCCCCGATGATCCGCCCCATGCCGACGGGTCGGCCATCGTGCCGCACCACGACGCCTGAGGGGCGAGTCGTCGGCGGGTTCGCCGCACAGCGGCGCGGCGTCATGCGGGGCCGTAACTCCGCCTCGCGCAAGCGCACTTGATCTGACCGCGTCGGCTCCTACGGTGGGGCGCCGCCCGATCGCCGGTCGAAGCTTCTCTCTTCCTAGTCACATACCCAGAGGGGGTATGTTACGGTGCCCAACACAGGTACCCCCTGGGGGTATGAGAGGAGTGCGTGATGTCAACTGTCAATCCGCGACGCTGGTGGGCGCTGGTCGTGCTCGCCGCGGCACAGTTCATGGTCATCATGGACACGTCGATCATCGGGGTGGCGCTTCCCGAGATGCAGAAGGACCTCGGCTTCTCGCAGGGCGAGTTGCAGTGGGTCTTCAACGCGTACGTCATCGCCTTCGGCGGGCTGCTGCTCCTCGGCGGGCGACTGTCCGACCTGCTGGGCGCCCGGAAGGTCTTCAACACCGGCTGGGTCGTGTTGATCGCCGGCTCGGTCGTCGCAGCCGCCGCCCAGACGGCGTGGGTCGAGGTCGTCGGCCGGGCGGTGCAGGGCGTCGGCGGTGCGCTGATCGCGCCCTCTGCCATGACGTTGCTGATGATGCTCTTCATGCACGACCCGAAGGAGCTCGGGAAGGCCATGGCGCTCTACGGCGCCGCCGCGCCCGCCGGCGGCACTGCCGGTGTGTTCCTCGGCGGTGTGTTCACCGAGTGGCTGAGCTGGCCGTGGGTCTTCATCATCTACATCCCGATCGGCGCCGCCACCCTTGCGGCCACGAAGCTGCTGCCCGCGGTCGGCGGCCGACGCGGCTCCGTGGACGTGCTCGGTGCCGCCGCGGTCACCGCGGGCCTCGCACTCGCCGTCTTCGCTATCGTCCGTGCACCGGAGAGCGGCTGGACCTCCACCGGCACCGTGCTCCAGCTGGCCGGCGCCGCCGGGCTGCTCGTGCTCTTCTTCGTGATCCAGAAGTCGGTGCGCGAGCCGCTGATGCCGCTCGGCATCTGGCGTGTGCCTCGGCTGGGTTCGGCGAACCTCGCGATGGCGCTGCTGGGCGCCGCGTGGATTCCGATGTGGTACTTCCTGAACCTGTACCTGCAGCAGGTGCTCGGTTACGGGGCCTTCGCCTCCGGTGCCGCGCTGCTGCCGATGACCGGCCTGCTGATGATCTTCATGACGGCGATCACGGCGAAGCTGCTGGCGAAGTTCGGGGCCAAGCCGCTGATCGGCGGTGGTCTGCTGGTCCTCGCGGCCGGGCTGCTGTGGCTGTCCGCCGTGGAGCCGACCGGTACCTTCGCCGTCGATGTCCTGCCCGCCTCACTGGTCGCGGCGCTCGGCATGTCGCTGGCCTACATCCCGGCGATGATGGCCGCGATGTCGGACGCTCCGCAGGAGCAGGCGGGTCTGGCGTCCGGCATCGTCAACACCACCTACCAGGTGGGGTCGGCCCTGGGCCTCGCGGCCCTGACCGCGGTGGCCACCTCGCAGGGCGCCGGACAGCTGGGCAACCTGCCCGCACTGACGGACGGCTTCAGCGCCGCGTTCGTCTGGGCCGCCGCGATCGCCGCGGTGGGCGGCCTGATCACCCTGCTGGTGATGCGGGGCGAGAAGGCTGCCACCGGATCCGACGCTGACCCGGTCGGGCAGGGCGAGAGGGTCCGCGCATAGCTGCCCACCCGGTCCGCGGACTGCGGCACAACGCTGAGAGATCACGAAGAAGCCATCCGCTGCACGGTCCCAGACCGGCAGCGGATGGCTCTGTCCACAAGCGGCGCCGCCGGTGACAGCGGTCCCACGCGGCGCACCAGATCAGCGCAGAACCACTCGAAAGGGCGCCCGGGCCGACTACATGCCCCCTCGCCCGTCTCCGGCCGTGGCCAGACGGTAGGTGAACTCCTTCCCGCCCCGCTCGGGTCCGGCAGAACGCTCCCGGTACAGGGCCCCGGCCTCGACCAGGCGTTTGAGCCGGTTGTTGGCATTGGGCAAGGAGATACCGAGCGCCTCAGCCAGCTCGGCGGCCCGGAAGTCACCCAGCCGACGTGCTTCTTCATAAGTGCCGGCGAGAATAGATGCGTCACCCAGCAGCTCATGGGTGTCGCCGTCGACAGCGACCTGCTTACGTCGCTCCAGGCAGACAGTGACACCCTCGCGGGTCTCTTCGTCCAGGCCGACCAGCCGGACGCCGTCTGCGCTGACGTCTCCGGCAGCCAGCAGGAGATAGAACTTGCCGAGGAATTCGTCCACGAAGCTGTTGGTCATCGCTTCCACGCCGCCGAAGTCGATGGTCAGCAGGGCGACGGGAGCAGCGGCCGTGAGTTGCTCTTCCAGGGCTCGGCGTGCGTCGGCACCCTTCACCCTGGTGGCGAGAAACGTGCCGTGCTCTTTCACGGGGTAAGTGAGCAGCGTCTCGCGTTTCTGCGGTTTCATTTCATTCATTGAAGCACAGGTCGGTCATGGACGATACGAGACTCTCAGCCAGGACCACGTTCCCTGTACGGGGGCTCGTGTGGAGAGGCTGCGGGTGACCGCCGCGCGGCGGAGTCGACCGGCGCGCAGCAGGCCGTCGCCGCTCCGCAGGACGAGGCGGGTGGCGGCGGTGTCGCTCGTGCCGGCCAGCAGGTCGGGGAGGCCGTTGCCGCGTGTGTCGCGGGTGCCGCTGACGCCGGGCCGCACAGCGTGCTCAAGGGCTTCGGCGCTGGTCGTGACGTGGGCGTGTTCCGGGTTGCGGCGCAGGTGGGTGAGGACTCCGATGCCGGTGTCGCACACGGCTATCTCCAGGCGCCGGTAGCCGGTGGTTTTGCCGCTGTAAGCCTGCGCGGCGATGAAGGCGCCGCAGGTGCTGGCGCCGTGGCTGATGGCGTTGTCGATCAGTTCACCGATGCCTTTGAAGACGCGGCGTCCGTCGCGTGGGCCGAGATGCTGGGTGGCCACTCGTCCGAGTCCTTCGCTGATGGCGTCGGCGGTGTCGGGCCGCAGGGCCGCGACTTCGAGCAGGGTGGCCGAGCGGTCGCTACGAATCTCCTCGGGGACCTTCCCTTCGACATGTGTGCCTGACGGCAGGGCCTTGAGCAGGTCCATCCGCTGCACGTAAGCGGTGACGTCCTTTGAATCGGGGAGCAACAGGGTCGCTTGTGCGCCCACGGCTGCGTGGGCGTGCGCGATGGCGGCCGTAGCTGTCAGGTCGAGCGGGCTGGCGAACAGCAAGCGCCGTGCGTCCAGGACGATTCGGCTGTCGTCGGTGCTTTGGATGGCGAGGCTGTCGCGCAACAGCGGATGACGTCCGGCGAGTTCCAGTAGCACGGCTGAACAGCATGCCAGCCGCGAGGATCTGGCGCGAGGTCACCTGTGTGGACGAGTCCACGCACCCTCAGCCCCTCCTGTGCTACGCTTTCACTGTCGTCAATGAAAACGAAGAAGAAGGAGCTGGCCGTGAGCCGTCCCGACACCCCGAGCGAGTCTGGGCACCCCCGCGACTACAAGATCATCGTCAACGGGCAGGAGCGAACCGTGTCCACGGACGCACTCTCCTTCGAGGAGGTCGTCTCTCTCGCCTTCGACCCGGTGCCCACCGGCCCCTACGTCCTCATCACGGTCAGCTTCCGGCATGCCGACCAGAAGCCGGCCGAGGGCACGCTCACCGCAGGCGCCAGCGTGAAGATCAAGAACAGGACGGTGTTCAGTGTCACCGCAACTGACAAGTCGTAGCCCGGACCTGCGCCGCCTGCAGGACGAGGGATACGAGATCGAAGTCCGGTCCGGGTTGCTGCTGATGCACCACGTGCCTTACGTGGATGCCCAGCGCCAGGTCCGCTACGGAGTTCTCGTCTCGGAGCTGTCTCTGGCCGGTGACGTGACAGTGGTCCCGAGCACGCACGTCGTCATGTTCAGTGGCGCCGAGCCCTGCGACCACCTGGGGCAGCCGCTCGAAGCCCTCATCAACAGCCGCGGGCGGCAGACCCCGGCGCCCGGGGTGGAAGTCGACTTCACCTTCTCCAGCAAGCCGGCAGCCGGCTACCCGGACTACTACGCCAAGATGGCGACCTACGCCGCCATCTTGGTCTCCCAGGCCCAGCAACTGGACCCCGAGGCCACAGCGGTGACGTTTCCCGTCCTTGACGACCATGCCGAGGATCCGGTCTTCCGGTACGCGGACACCGCCTCCAGCAGGGCCGGCATCGCAACCGTCTCACGCCGTCTTCAGGGCCTGCGTGTTGCCATCGTGGGGCTGGGAGGAACCGGAAGCTACATCCTCGACCTCGTCGCGAAGACTCCCGTGGCGGAGATCCATCTCTACGACGGTGACAAGTTCCTGCAGCACAACGCCTTCCGCTCGCCTGGCGCGGTCTCACGCGAAGAACTTGAGGCGACCCCGAACAAGGCCGAGCACTTCGCTGCGGTCTACAGCCGGATGCACCCCGGCGTCATCGCCCACCCCGTCTACGTGGACGAGACCAACATCGACACGCTGGGCACTGCGGATTTCGTCTTCTTGTCCCTGGACGACAACAACGCTCGACGCCGGATCGTCGAGGGACTTGAGCGGCACCAGGTGGCGTTCATCGACGTGGGGATGGGCGTATACGAGACCGACGGACAACTGTCCGGCCTGGTAAGGGTCACCACCAGCACTCCGGCCAGGCGTCAGCACGTGCACGGCCACCAGCGCATCCCCGTGGCAGACGGTGCCGGCCCCAACGACTACCAGCGCAACATCCAGATCGCCGATCTCAACGCGCTCAACGCAACGCTGGCCGTCATCAGGTGGAAGAAGCTGTGCGGGTTCTACCTGGACCTCGAGCAGGAGTTCCACAGTGTGTACCAGATCGATGGCAACGTCCTGACCAACGAGGACACCCCGTGAGAGCGGTGCGGCTCACCCACGAGTTCGTCCACTACGTCCCCGAACAGCTCGAACCCGGCGTCCTCTACGTGTCCCTGCCCTTCACGACGGTGGTCCACCTGTGCTGCTGCGGGTGCGGCAACAAGGTCGTCACGCCGCTCAGCCCGACCGACTGGAGCCTCACGTTCGACGGCGCATCCATCAGCCTCAGCCCCTCCATCGGGAACTGGAGCTACCCCTGCCGATCCCACTACTGGATCCGCGGTAACACCGCCCAGTGGGCCGAACGGTGGACGCCGAGACAGATCGAAGCTGCACGCACCGGCACCGGCCAGTCCGGCCAAGGACATTCCGAACCAAGGCGCCGGTCCCTCGCCGCTCGCTTCCGGCAGCGCGTGCGGCGGTGGCTACGGCAATAATCCGGGCGCCGGCGGTTGATCCGCCGGCGCCCGGTCCCTCGGTGGTCAGGCCCGTACGAGCCGGGCGATGGCCTGGGACGCCTCGCTGACCTTTGCCTGGGCTTGCTCGCCGCCCTCCACGATCGCCTCTGTGACGCAGCCGTTGAGGTGTTCCTCGAGGAGGGCCAGAGCGCAGGACTGGAGCGCGGCGTTGACGGCGGCGACCTGGGTGAGGACGTTGATGCAGTAGGCGTCCTCCTCGACCATGCGCTGAAGCCCTCGCACCTGGCCCTCGATCCGGCGCAACCGTCGGACGATGTCTTCCTTCTGGCCTGCGTATCCAGCCACGGTGGTCTCCCTCACTCCGTCGGTGGCGGGTCAGCGGTCGGCGGGCTGGAAGCCCCGCAGGCGCAGGCTGTTGCCGACCACGAAGACCGAGGAGAAGGCCATCGCCGCGCCCGCGATCATAGGGTTGAGCAGGCCGGCGGCCGCGAGCGGGAGAGCGGCGACGTTGTAGGCGAACGCCCAGAACAGGTTCGACCTGATGGTGCCCAGCGTCTTGCGGGAAAGGCGGATGGCGTCCGCCGCCACCCTCAAGTCGCCCCGCACCAGCGTCAGGTCGCCCGCCTCGATCGCGGCGTCCGTCCCCGTTCCCATCGCCAGCCCCAGGTCCGCCTGAGCCAGCGCAGCCGCGTCGTTGACGCCGTCGCCGACCATGGCGACCGACCGGCCCTCGCTCTGCAGGCGCTTGACGACGTCGACCTTGTCCTGCGGCATGACCTCGGCGATCACGTGCTCGGGAGCGATGCCGACCTCCGCGGCGACGGCTTCGGCGACCGCCTTGTTGTCGCCGGTCAGCAGGATGGGCGTCAGGCCCAGGGCGCGCATCCGCTTGATCGCCTCCGGGCTGGTCTGCTTGATCGCATCGGCGACCTCAAGGACCGCGCGGGCCTCGCCGTCCCACGCGACCGCGATCGCCGTGCGACCGGCAGCCTCGGCCTCCGCCTTGGCGCGCTCCAACTCCACCGGCAGGCTCATCGCCCACTCGGCCAGCAACTTCTCGCGGCCGACGAGGACCGCGTGACCCTCCACGATGCCCTGGACGCCGAGCCCGGCGATGTTCGCGAAGTCCTCCGGGGCGGGCAGCGTGCCGACACGGGCGGCGGCGCCGGAAGCGACGGCCTGGGCGATGGGGTGCTCGGAGGAGTGCTCCAAGGCTCCCGCTAGGCGCAGGACCTGGTCCTCGTCGGTGCCGTCGGCGGTGTGCACGGCGAGCAGGGTCATCTTGCCGGTGGTGACGGTGCCGGTCTTGTCCAGGACGATGGTGTCGACCTTGCGGGTGGTCTCCAGGACCTCGGGGCCCTTGATGAGGATGCCGAGCTGGGCGCCGCGTCCGGTGCCGACCATCAGCGCGGTCGGGGTGGCCAGTCCGAGGGCACAGGGGCAGGCGATGATCAGGACGGCGACGGCGGCGGTGAAGGCGGCGGTCAGGCCCGCGCCGTTGCCGAGCCAGAACCCGAGCGTGCCGAAGGCCAGGGCGATCACGACCGGGACGAAGACGGCGGAGATCTTGTCGGCGAGCCGCTGGGCGGCGGCCTTGCCGTTCTGCGCGTCCTCCACCAGCTTGGCCATCCGGGCGAGCTGGGTGTCGGCGCCAACCCGCGTGGCCTGCACCACCAGGCGCCCGCCGGCGTTCAGCGTGGCACCGGTGACCGCGTCGCCGACGCCGACCTCGACCGGTACGGACTCGCCGGTGAGCATGGAGGCGTCCACGGCGGACGAGCCCTCCACGACCACACCGTCGGTGGCGATCTTCTCGCCGGGCCGCACCAGGAACCGGTCGCCGACCCTCAACTCGCCGACGGGGACAAGTTCCTCCCGGTCGCCGCGCAGGACAGTGACCTCCTTGGCGCCCAGCTCCAGCAATGCCTTGAGCGCCGCCCCCGCCTTCCGCTTGGAGCGGGCCTCGAAGTACCGGCCGGCCAGGATGAACGCCGTCACACCGGCCGCGGCCTCCAGGTAGATGTTCCCGGCGCCGTCAGAGCGGGCGATGGTCAGCTCGAAGGGGTGAGTCATGCCGGGCATGCCGGCAGTGCCGAAGAACAGCGCCCACAGCGACCACAGGAACGCCGCCGAAGTGCCGACGGAGATGAGCGTGTCCATGGTCGCCGCGCCGTGCTTGGCGTTGGTCCAAGCGGCCTTGTGGAAAGGCCAGGCGGCGTACGTCACCACCGGCGCCGCCAGCGTCAGCGAAAGCCACTGCCAGTAATCGAACTGAAGTGCCGGGACCATGGCCATCGCTATCACGGGGACGGCGAGGACCACGGCTGCCGTCAACCGCTGACGCAGCGGCCGCAGTTCATCGCCCTCGGCCGAGGTGGTGCCGCTGCCGGCCTCTGGTTCGGTGCGCGCGGGCTCGGGCTCTCGGGCCGTGTAGCCGGTGGCCTCCACCGTGGCGATCAGGTCCCCGACGGTGATGTCCTCGCGGAAGGTGACCTTGGCCTTCTCCGTGGCGTAGTTGACGGTGGCCTCGACCCCGTCCATGCGGTTGAGCTTCTTCTCGATCCGGGCAGCGCACGAGGCGCAGGTCATGCCGCCGATGGCGAGTTCGACCTCGGCGGCGCCGGGCGTGGTGGTGGTCATGTCTGCTCCTCGCAGCTCACGGACGCGATCTTGGATGGGGGCGGGGCCGGCCGGGCATGCCGGCCCCGCCGAGGTCGGTGGATCAGGCGGCCACGCGGCCGGCGAAGTCGTATCCGGCCTCGTCGACGGTCTTGGCGATCAGCGCGTCGAGCGACTCGTCAGGCTCGGCGGCGGTCGTCACCGTGACCAGGCCGGTACCGATCTCGACCTCGACCGCGGCGACCTCCTCCAGGGCACCCACCGCCCTGGCGACAACGCCCTGGCAGTGGGCACTGCCGACACCGTCGACCTTGTAAGTGGTCTTGATCTCCGAGCTGGTGTGGCAGCTTCCGTCGGGGGTGCAGCAGTTCGACATGGGATCGTCCTCTTCAGATGGTGGCGGTGATACCCCCCAGGGGTACCGGCGACGGCTCCATGTATACCCCCCACCCGTATCGAGCGCAAGAGTCGATGTCTGCTTGACTTTATACCCCCTAGGGGTATCTTGAGGTGCGGTCGCACCTATGAGCGGCCAGGGAGATGAGGAGTGGGTCATGAACACCGGACTGCGGATCACTGTCTTCGCTGCCGCGCTCGCCGCGACCTTCGGCACCGCCTACGGCGTGGGAGGGTCCGTCGGCGAGCTCTCGCCCGCGCCAAGAAGCGCTGCCCACGACGGCCACGAGACTGCCGGCCACGAGCAGACGGGCGGCGGGCACGAAGCGGCGGCGTCGCCAGGAGGGCTGCAGGTCTCACAGGCTGGCTACACGCTCGACCTCAAGACCCCGCTCGTGAAGGCCGGCGAGAAATCCGAGCTGCGCTTCGCCGTCGTACACGACGGGACCGGCCACAACCTCACGGCGTACCAGCTGGAACACGGCAAGGAACTGCATCTGATCCTGGCCTCGCGCGACCTGACCGTTTACCGCCACCTGCATCCCACCCGTGCATCGGACGGCACTTGGTCCACGCCGGTGGAGCTGCCCAAGGCCGGCAGCTACCGCGTCTTCGCCGATTTCAAGCCCGAGGGCGGCGCGACCGTCACACTCGGTACCGACCTCGCGGCAGCCGGGACGTACAAGCCCGCTGCCCTGCCGGAGCACAACGCGACCGCCCACGTCGACGGCTACGAGGTGAAGCTCAAAGGCGACCTGATTCCCGGCAAGGCCCGCGAGCTGACGCTCACGGTGACGAAGGACGGCAAGGCGGTCCAAGACCTTCAGCCGTACCTGGGCGCCTACGGTCACTTGGTCGCCCTGCGCTCCGGTGACCTCGCCTACCTGCACGTCCACCCCAACGGTGAGCCCGGCGACGGCAAGACCCAGCCCGGCCCCGAGGTCTCCTTCACGGCCACGGCGCCCAGCGCCGGCGCGTACCGCCTCTTCCTGGACTTCCAGCACCAGGGCAAGGTGCGAACGGCAGCCTTCACGGTGCATGCGGGCGGCGCGGTGGGCGAGTCCGGCAAGCCTTCGCATGCCCAGTCCGACTCGGTAGAGGCCGGGCACGCGCACTGAGGCGTGCGGTCCTCACCGACCACCGGCTGACGTCGCGCCGCCATCCGCGCCCGGGCGCACACTCGCCGGTGCAAACGAGCCATTCCCCGGCGAGTTAACCCTGAGTTTCAGGAGTGGTGGTGGATCACTGGCGGCAAGCCGCTAGGATCACGGCATGGTTACGGCTTGGTCGCCCCAGCGTATGCTCCGGGCCCGCTCCGATGCGGGTCCGCTGCTGCGCGTGCTGGCCGTGGCAGTACTTCTGTTCGGCGTCCTCCTGACCCATGGCGTGCACGTCGAGACCGTCGCGGGACACCTCTCCACCAGCGCAACGACCTCGCCGGTGCCGCCGGCCGATGACATTCGCCATGTAGCCGCAGAGTCTTCTCCGCTGTTCGCAGGGGTGTCTGGTGATCACCGTGGTGGTCACGAGCCGTCGCATCCCGGGCAGGAGTGTGTGTCAGGGCAGCCGCAGCAGGGTTCTGTCTTGGCCTCGCCGTGCTTTGCAGCGTCGGTTCGCGAATCAACCGGCGCCGAGGACGCCTCGGCCCTTCGCGTGTCTGCCGCTGATCTGCGTGCGGGTGGGATGTCTCCTATGGCTCCAAGAGCCGCCTCCTTGGTTCAGCAGGTCTAGAAGTACAGAGTCCGCCAACCGGCCTGCCGGTCGTCACCGGTTCGGCTGAGAGCGCGCGACGAGCTACGCGCCCTGTGCTCATGATGGGTCGTCACGTTCGTCGATGCCGTCCTGCCCCCCCCACCCATGTCTGTGTCTTCCTGCGTACTCGTAGGAGGGGTCGCAGCAGCGCGGAGGACCTGTGCCGACACACTCCCGTACGCCCGGGCGTGCCTTGTGGACCCCAAGCGGCTTGTCGTGGTGGCGCCCGCTCGTCTCGGTGATCTTCGGCGTCGTGGTGATGGCACTGATGTTGTGCGCCGTTGTCCATGGAATGCCTGAGGAGACACACCGATCGGTGTCCCTCCCTGCCGCTGCCTCGGTGCTCCCGGCGGACGGAGATCCTCACGGGCCTCACGGCCCTCACGGCCCTCACGGAGGTGAGGACTGTGCGTCGGACATGATCGTCCGCACGACGGCCCAGTCGGCGGAGGAGCTTCCTCTCGTCGCGATGGCCGTCGTCGTCCTCGTCGCCGTGACACTGGTGGTGGGCAGCCCCCTCGCACGGCGTGAAGTCCGCAGACGTCACGGCACCCGAACCGGCCGAATGGCGCTCGTCCATACCTCGCGGTGGCGGATCTAGACCACTCGCTCGCAGCCGACCGACCTCGCCGGCTGCCGCGCGCCCATGGCCTGACCGTGGACCCACGGTCCGCCCTGTCGCCATGGGGCGCGAGATGAATCCGCACCCTGCACTCATCGAGCGAGAGCGACAACACAGACATGCAGTCATTGACCAAGACCGCGGTCGGCCCCGGCCAGTCCGCCCTGTCCGGACTGGTCGGCAACACCCCGCTGCTGCGGGTGTCGGAACCCCTGGCTCCGGCCGGGCGCGGCTTCTGGGCGAAGCTTGAGGGATTCAACCCTGGGGGTATCAAGGACCGGCCGGCGCTGCACATGGTGGAGCGGGCCAGGGCCCGCGGCGACCTCCGGCCCGGTGGACGGATCATCGAGTCCACCAGCGGCACCCTGGGCCTCGGGCTGGCCCTGGCCGGGATGGTCTACGGCCACCCGGTCACCCTGGTCACCGATCCAGGGCTGGAGCTGTCCATGACCCGGCTGCTGACCGCGTACGGCGCCCAGGTCAACGTCGTCTCCGAGCCACACCCCACGGGCGGCTGGCAGCAGGCCCGCCGAGAACGCGTTCAGCGGCTACTGGAGCAGCACCCCGACTCCTGGTGCCCGGACCAGTACAACAACCCGGACAACGTCGCCGCCTACACCCCGCTGGCCCTCGAACTCGCGTCCGAGATCGGCCACATCGACGTGCTGGTGTGCAGCGTCGGCACCGGCGGCCACTCGGCGGGTGTCTCGCGAGTCCTGCGGCAGCTCTACCCGGAGCTGACCGTCGTCGGTGTGGACACCACCGGTTCGACGATCTTCGGACAGCCCGCCCGACCCCGTCTGATGCGCGGACTCGGTTCCAGCATCTACCCCCGCAACGTCGCCTACGAGCAGTTCTCCGAGGTGCACTGGGTCGCCCCGCACGAGGCCGTGTGGACGTGCCGCCAGCTGGCCGCCTCGCACTACGCCACCGGGGGATGGAGCGTGGGCGCGGTCGCGCTGGTGGCCGGCTGGCTGGCCCGGACGATGCCGGCGGACGCACGGATCGTCGCAGTTTTTCCCGACGGCCCGCAGCGTTACCTGGGGACTGTCTACGACGACGGCTACTGCGCCGCCCACGGCCTGCTGGACACTCCGCCCGCGCCCGAACCGGAAGTGATCGGCCGCTTGGACGAGAAGGAGGTCACCCGCTGGACCCGGTGCACCAGCGTGGTCGATCCCCTCACCCTGCAAGGCGCACACCACGACGTCACCGAGGTCGTACCGGGTGCCGACTGCGCGGAGGAGGGCCGGTGAAGGGGATGCTCACCCAGGTACGGTCGTACGAGCGCAGTGTCCAGCTGTTGATGGTGAACCAGTTCACCATCAACCTCGGCTTCTACATGCTGATGCCGTATCTGGCCGCCCACCTGTCCGGGACGCTCGGGCTGGCCGGCTGGCTCGTCGGGCTCGTCCTGGGCGTACGGAACTTCAGCCAGCAGGGCATGTTCCTGGTCGGGGGCACGCTCGCCGACCGGATCGGCTACAAGCCGATGATCATCGCCGGGTGCGTGCTGCGCACCCTCGGCTTCGCGACGCTCGGTCTGGTGGACTCGCTGCCCGCGCTGCTCGCCGCCTCGGCAGCCACGGGCCTGGCGGGGGCGTTGTTCAACCCGGCCGTACGGGCGTACCTCGCGGCCGACGCCGGCGAGCGCAGGGTCGAGGCGTTCGCACTGTTCAACGTCTTCTATCAGGCCGGAATTCTGCTGGGCCCCCTGGTCGGCATGGTGCTGACCGGGGTGGACTTCCGCATCACCTGCCTGGTCGCCGCAGGGATCTTCGCCCTGCTGAGCGTCGTACAGATCCGCGCACTGCCCGCCCGGCGAGCCGACGACACCAAGAAACAGGACAGCGACGACGCTCAGGGTGTGCTCGCCCAGTGGCGCGGCATCCTCGCGAACCGGCCCTTTCTGCTCTTCTCCGTCGCCATGATCGGTTCGTACGTCCTGTCCTTCCAGGTCTATCTGGCCCTGCCTCTGGAGGTGCGCCGACTTGGCGGCGACGGGGAGTTCGGCACGGCCGCGGTGGCGGTCCTCTTCGCGGTCTCCGGTCTGAGCACGATCGTCGGGCAGACGCGGGTGACAGCGTGGTGCAAGGCGCGATACGAGCCCGGGCAGGCGCTCGTGCGCGGGCTGGCGGCGATGGGCCTGGCCTTCGTGCCCCTGCTGCTGGCCACCGCCGTGCCCGTGCCGGAGTCCGGGATCCGACTGTGGCTCCTCGCGGCGGTTCCGCCGACGCTCGCCGCACTGCTGCTGGCCATCGGCACGATGATCGCCTACCCGTTCGAGATGGACACCATCGTCCGTCTCTCCGGTGATCGCCTCGTCGCCACCCACTACGGGCTGTACAACACGATCTGCGGTATCGGCATCACTGTCGGGAACCTCGGCACGGGCGCCGCGCTCGACGCCGCCCGCGCGGCCGGGATGCCGGCGCTGCCGTGGGTCACGCTGTTCGCCCTCGGCCTGGCGTGCGCGGTCGCCCTGTACGGCCTGCACCGCTCAGGCCGACTGGCGGCGCCGTCCGCTGCCGAGCGGTTGCCCGCGACCGTCTGACCCACCGGCTCTCCGGCCAAGGGCGGGGCACCGCCAGGTGTCCCGCCCCCACCGAGCGGCAGCTGAACGAAGCCCGCTGAGCTGGTTCAACAGGCGCGGCGCAGTACGGCCCAGCTGCCCCAGCCGGCTTCGGCCTCGATGGCCTGCCACTGCCCTGGCAGAGCCGCGGCGACTTCATCGGCGGGCAGGTACAGCGGCCCGTCCTCACCGAGCTGGTTGATCCACAGCAGCACACCGTCCGGGGCTAGGACGCGGGCGGTCTCGGCGGGGAAGAGGAGCATGTCGATGGCTGCGATGGCCGCGACCCGGGCATCGGCCACCGGAAGAATGCTGGCGTCGCCACGCACACGCAGCGGTGAGCGCCCCGCGGCCTGGCGCAGCATCTGCTCCGACAGATCCACGCTGATCACCTGCGGAAAGAAACGGCCGAGCAATGGGGTGAATAGGCCGGTGCCGGAACCTACCTCCAGACAGGGGCCGTTGGGGAGCGGCCCGCCACGCTCCAGGGCATCGCGCAGCGGATCGTCACGACCGGTGGCTTGGGAGGTGTCCCACTCGGCTGCCAGTCGGTCGAACAGCTCGGCGATGAAGCGCGCGGTCTCGGCATCCCAATGTCGACGGCCTGCGGCCAGATCACGGGCGAAGGTACGGAAGACCTCGGCCGCCTCGGCGGGCGGAAGTGGTTTGCCGTCAGGGCTGGGCCATACGCGGGGCAGCGCGGTAGTTACAGCGGTCACACCGTCTATCTCACCAAAGTGGTCGCGAGGATGGATCGGCCCTGGGGTGGATACATCTTGCCCACCCCTGGGTGGAGTTCCGGCGCAAGCGCCGACGCCGATGGCGGATCGCTACCGACTGCGTGGGCCGTAGTGATCGAGGAACATGTCGACGCCGCTGGTGACGAGGCGGTCCGTCAGGTCCTCGTCGATGTGCGTGCCGTAGGAGCTGAAGACCATGTGGGGGAAGACCAGAAGCCCGTAGAACTGGATGATCGCCACCTGCAGGTCGGAAATCTCCAGCCGGCCTTGCTCGGCGAGGGCGCGCAGAGCGTTCGCGACGGCGGGGTGGTGGCTCTCCGTGCCGCGGTGTCTCCAGGCTTCGCCCAGCTCGGGGAAGCGGTGTAGTTCGGCGGCGACGAGGTTGCGCAGAGCGGTCACCTCGTGGTTGGTGCGCACGGCGTGGACCCAGGTTCGGGCCGCCTCGACGAGGGCGGCCCGCAGGTCCTCGGCCTCAGTCAGACCCTCAAGCGCGGCCGACGACTCCCCGGCCAGCGGTTCGTCGAGTGCGTCCGTGATGACCGCTGTGAAGAGGGCTTCCTTGCTGCCGAAGTGGTTGTAGACGGTCACCTTCGACACACCTGCCTCGGCGGCGATGGTGTCCATTCCCACCCCGAAGCCGTCGCGCAGGAACAGCTCGCGGGCGGCCCGCACGATGGCCTGCCGCTTCAGCTCCGCGCGGGGTCCGCTCGGAGGCCGCCTGACGCTGTCCACGCTCATGGCACCGACCATAGCACCACCTGAACTGTACGGTTGAGTACATGTGAACTGAACAGTATGGTTCAGTTGCGTGGTCGAGCGAGACCGTGCAGGAGAGAGGGGACCTCGTGCCTTCCGTGACTCATCCGATAACCGCCGCACGGCCTATCGCGGCCCCGCCGGCCCGGCGGTGGCTCACCCTCGCCGTCGTGAGCGTGAGCCTGCTGGTCGTCGGGCTGGACACCACCGTGCTGAACGTCGCCCTGCCGACTCTCGTCGGTGAACTCGGCGCATCCACACGCCAGTTGCAATGGATTGTCGACAGTTACGCCTTGATGTCGGGCAGCTTGGTGCTGTTCTGCGGCAGTCTCGCGGACCGGCTCGGCCGCAAGTGGGTCTTCATGGCGGGCCTGGCGCTGTTCACGGGTGCCTCGGTGGCTGCCGCGTACGCCGGTTCCGTGACCGCCCTCGTCCTGGCGCGCGGGGTCATGGGCGTGGGTGAGGCGTTGATCATGCCGGCCACGCTCGCGGTCATCGGGAACATCTTCCCGTGCGGTGCCGAACGCACGAAGGCGATAGGCATCTGGTCGGCGGCCGTCGGCGTCGGGACGGTGATCGGGCCGATGGTCGGCGGCTGGCTGCTCAGCCACTACTGGTGGGGATCGGTGTTCCTGATCAACCTCCCCATAGGTGTCGCGGGGCTCGTCGCCGCCGCCCTGTTCGTGCCCGACTCCCGGGCCCCCGAGACCGGGCGGCCGGACCCGGCCGGAGCCCTGCTCTCCGTCCTGGCCGTGGCGAGCGTGCTGTGGGCGGTCATCGAAGGACCCGACCGCGGTTGGACCAGTGCCGCCGTGCTGGTCGCCTTCGCGGCGGGTGTCCTGCTGCTCGCCGCCTTCGTCGGTTGGCAGCGCCGGGCCGCGTCCCCGATGCTGCCGCTGCGGATCTTCCGGCACCGCGCTCTCGCGGCCGGTGACCTGCTGGTTCTGCTGGGTGCCTTCGCGCTGATCGGCACGCTCTTCGTGGTCGTGCAGTACTTCCAGTTCGTTCTCGGCTACAGCGCCGGGCAGACCGGACTTCGGCTCGGCCCCGCCGCCCTGGCCCTGCTGGTCGCGGGACCGCTGGCGGGCGTCCTCGTGCCCCGTCTCGGCATGCGCGCGGTATCAGCCGCCGGGCTCGCGCTGCTGGGCGCATCCTCGGCGGTGCTCGCCACCACCGAGACCGCGGACGGCTACGGCCGGGCTTTGGTGGCGATGCTGCTGCTGGGCGCGGGCGCCGGGTTCGTCATCACCGCGACCAGCGACGCCATCGTCGGTTCGCTGCCCGAAACGGACCTCGGCGTCGGCTCGGCCACCAACAGCGCCGCCATCCAGCTCGGCGCGGCGACCGGAGTCGCCGTCATGGGCAGCCTGCTCTCCGACCGTTACCGCAGCGGCCTCGACGCCATCCCCGCTCCTGTTCCCGGGAGTCTTCTCGACTCCGCCAAGGAATCCCTGGGTACGGCGCTCGCCCTCGCCGAGCGACTGCCCGGTGAGGCCGGAACCACCTTCGCCAAGGCCGCCCGCCACGCGTTCGTCGACGGCATGGGCCCGGCGATGTTCGCTGGGGCCGGTGTGACCGTGACGGGCGTGGTCCTCGCTCTCCTCCTCGCGCCCACCCGCGGCGCGGATCCGACCGGAACGACGCACCCGAAGGACCCGTCATGACCCACTCAGCGGCCGATGCACCCCACACCGCCGAACACGCCCACCACCCGCCCGCAGACCCGCGCCGCTGGGCAGCACTGGCACTGATCTGTCTCGCCCAGTTCATGCTGATCCTCGACGTCACTGTCGTGAACGTCGCCCTGCCCGACATGGCGGCCGACCTCGACCTCGACCGGGAGACGTTGACCTGGGTGGTCACCGCTTACACCCTCTGCTTCGGCGGGCTGATGCTGCTCGGCGGCCGACTCGCAGACGCACTCGGCGCACGCCGCACCCTGCTCGCCGGACTCGTCCTCTTCACCACCGCGTCACTGGTCACCGGGCTGGCCGAGAACGCCCGACGCTGCTCGGCGGGCGCATCGGCCAGGGCGTAGGCGCCGCTCTGATGTCCCCCGCCGCGCTCTCCATCGTCACCACCACCTTCCACGGAACCGAACGCAACAAGGCGCTCGGCGTCTGGGCGGCGATCGGCGGCACCGGCTCGGCAGCGGGTGTACTGCTCGGTGGAGCCCTGACCGGTGGACCCGGCTGGCAGTGGGTGTTCTACATCAACGTCCCCGTCGGGCTGCTCCTGCTGATCGCCCTGCCCGCCGTCGTGCCGAGCCGCGCTCCACAACCCGCGCGCCTCGACGCCCCTGGCGCGCTGCTCGTAACGGCAGGCACCGCCGCTCTCATCTACGGTCTGGTCAAGGCCGGGGACGCCGGCTGGGCGGACGCCTCGACCCTGCTGCCGCTGGCCGGTGGGGTGCTCGCCTACGCGGCCTTCGCGGCGGTCGAACGAGCCAGCCGGGCCCCGCTGATGGACTTGCGGATGTTCACCCGGCGGCCGGTGCTCGCCGGGGCCTTCCTGATGCTGATCGCCACGGCATTGCTGATCGCGTTCTTTTTTCTGGGGTCCGTGTATCTGCAGCATGTCCGGGGGTTCAGCCCGCTGCGGACCGGACTGGTGTTCCTGCCCGTCGCCGTTGCCACCGGTGCCGGTGCCCATCTCGGATCCCGGCTCGTCGGCCGGATCGGCAGCCGGCCGACGGCTGTCGCCGGCATGATCGTCGCGGCCGCCGGAACCATCCCGCTGACCCAGCTCTCGGAGAACGGCAGCGTGTACGGACGTCTCCTGCCGGGCTTCGTGATCGCCTCCCTCGGCATCGGCGCCGTGTTCGTCACCGCTACGACGACCGCGCTGGCCATGGTGGAGCACCAGGAGGCAGGACTCGCCTCCGGGGTCGTCAACACCTTCCACGAGGTGGGCGGCTCGATAGGCGTCGCCGTCGTCTCGACCGTCGCCGCGTCCGGCTTCGAGCGAGGTTCTGCGAGTGGCTTCGCCGATGCGTTCAGGGTGTGTGCGGTGGCGGCGGCGGCCACCGCGCTGGTGGCCTTGGCGCTCGTGCCGCGTGGCAAACCGCAGTCGAGCGGGGGCCCGCACGTGCACTGACCGAGGATGACCGCCGAACCCAGGAGCAACGAGCCCGAACGCACAGCTGGGTGCCGGGAGCCGCAGCAACTCCAGCGCGCCGCGGCTCCCGGTGCCGCGACTCAGTGGGTGTGCCCGTCCTCTGCGTGGCCGGCTTCTTCCTTGCCCGCACCCGTCTCGGTGCTTTCGGCGCTCGGCGAGGCATCAGGTGCCTTCGTTCCGGCGTCCTCGGAGTGGCCCTCGTGCGTCTCCGCTTCGCCGGTGCTCTCCCCGGTGTTGTCCTCGTGAGTCTCAGCCTCGCCGGTGCTCTCCTCGCCGTGGCTGTGGCCGCCTCCGCCGGACTCCGCAGCCATGTCGGCGGCGATACCGCGCAGCCCGACGAACGCGACCGCCGCGGTGACCAGCACCAGCAGCCCGGTCGGACCGATGATGCTGCGCCAGCGCGCGGCGTCGTAACGCAGCACATAGGCCACGAAGGACAGAGCCAGACCGAACGGAATCAGCATCGCCGCTCGCTCGGGGAAGTCCTCGAAGTGCTGGAGTCCGCCGCTCAGCATGCCGATGCCGAACGACAACGCCAGCGAGGCCAGCACGATCGCGACCACCTTGGAGGCACTGGGCCGCTGCCGCTTGAGGATGAACTCGTTCAGCACGGTCGCACAGAGGAAGACGCCCGCTCCGACCAGCGCGATCACCGTGTACCGGTCCGGGTCCAGCGGATGGTGCACTACCGCGCCGCTGATCAGGCCCGCACCGACGAACGTCGTGGCGTATCCCAGGTAGTCGCCGATCACCGGCGTCCGCTTCTGCGCCCGTCGGCGGGCCCGGCGCCCACCGGTCCGGGGAGGAGCGTCCGGATCAGGAGTCTGGCGGGGAGCTTGCCCCAATTCCGGAACCCCGGCGGCCGGGTCCTGGGCCGGCCGGACATCCGGGTCGGCGTGGAGAGGCGGCTGCTGCTGACGTGGCGGGCGGGGCGGCTGTGCGGGATGACGCTGGTACTGCTGCGGGAACGGGGCGTGTGCCTGCGGCTGGGTGGGCACACCGGCACGGGGGGCGAGGTAGGGCTGAGTCACGAATATGACCTTTCGCGGGTGGGCCGGCACGCGGGAAAGGCGTGTCCGGTCCGCCGGGGCGTACGTGGCAGGGATGCGTCGGATCGGCGACAGCGGTGCAGGCGTTTTCCGCCCCGGTCGGGCCGCGATGGTCCCGCACTCTGGGGCTGCCAAATCTCGTCGTACGAGGTCGCACGGCGAGGACTACTGCCTGCGCGCCGTGGCGACGACCTAAATCCGCAGAACTGCCAGCTGCGCGATATCTACGCCCTGCAAACGAGTCGGACCCGATGGTCGGCACAGGCCGGGCCACGCTGGCCGCTTGTGCCTCCTGAGCAGGAGGAGCAAGGCGGCGCGGCGCCCGCGAAGTCGCCAACTGCCGGCCGCCAGGAGAGCGCAGCAGCCGATGACGGCGGCACACACACCGAACTCCGTCGCACCCTCGGTGCCATGATGATCGTGCTGGTCGGATGCCGTTGCGACAGCCTTGGCTGCCTCACCCGGTGTCGGCTCATGCTGAACGGCGTGGGCATGAGCGGCGGTCTCGGGTGCGCGGCTCCTGCCGGCGTCACCCGTGTGGGCGAGGAGATGCATCAGGCCGAGGGCGAGGAGCAGCAGGAGCATCAGACGCCCCACCGCGCCTCGCCCTGTCCCGGCCCTGTAGCTCATTCGCTCCGTCATCTCGCCGTGGCGTCGACATGACGCCCCTGCAACCCATCGCGGCGCATCAGCGTACCGGTCGTGGATGACCGGGCGGCAAGCGGCGTGTGTCTCACGGTGGAGGACGGTCCGCAAAGTGCGACGCGGCTCAGCCCTGTGGGGAGCGAGTGGGGCCGCACGCGCAGGACTTCCGCGCCGGTGCCGCGGCGGGATCCGTCAGCCGGGAGGCCGCGGCTTGGAGCAGCGCCGCCGCAGTCAGCCTGACGACAGGGTGACCGGCAGCCCGGCGCAGCAGTTCCACCCGCCGGTTCACTGTCCCTCGCCGCCCACGAGCTCGTAGCCGGCCTCGTCGACCGCGGCCGCGACGGCGGCCGTGTCCAGCGGCTCCTCGCTGATCACCGTGACCTTGCCCGAAGGCAGATCCACCTGGACATCCTTCACGCCGGGGAGACCGCTGATTTCGGAGCTGACGGCCTGCACGCAGTGCGCGCAGGTCATGCCCTTGACGTCGTACACCTTCTGAGCCATGTGCTTGCTCCTTCCCAAGAGAGGTACCCCAGCATACCCCCTGGGGGTAATGTTCGCTGAGGGTGGGCTCTGTGCCTCAGGCCGCGCCTGCTGGGTCCGAAGGGGCTGACGGCGCACCATGGTTTTTCGCGATGGAGCAGGCGCTGCGTCATCGAATCCACGCCCTCGGGTACGAGGAGTGGGCTGTGACCCTGGGCAGGCGGGTGGGCAGAACGGAGGCCGGGCGCGATGGACGCATGGAAGCCGATGCTGGTCCTTCTCGGTGTGGTCGGGGCCGGTCTGGCTGGCCTTTACGGACTGGGCCTGTGGCTGGCGGCAGCGCGGACTCCCCTGGAAGCGGGCCCGTTCGCCGGGGGCCTCAAGCCGGGCGAGCATGCCGTGTCCAGATTCCATGTGCGGTGGTACGCGGTCACCATGATCTTTCTGGCCTTCGACATGGAGATGCTGTTCATGTACCCGTGGGTGAAGGTCGTCTCAAAGGTGGGCGCCACGGCCGTCGTGGAGATGTTCCTCTTCCTGGGCATTCTGTTCGCGGCCGTGGCGTACGCCTGGCGTGAGGGGGCCCTGCGATGGACCTGAGGGGCTTTCTGCGCCGTACGGCGATGCAGCGCCCGGCGGTGCTGACGGTCGCGTTGCCGGGCGCCACGCAGCTCCGGCTGGCGGTGGAGGCGGAAGTGCGTGGGCGGGAGTGGCCCACCGCGAGCGCACCGGCGGCGGCCGACCTGCTGGTTGTCTGCGGTGCCCCCGAGCCGGAGGACCGAGAGTGGCTCGACTGCATCAAGCGGTCGATGCCCGAGCCGGCCGTACGGATCATGGTGGAGGAGACCGGCCACGTCGCGCACGCGCTCGACCGGGCGCGGAGGGAGCTGACCGGCAGGGCTGCGACTCCGCGCGAGCATGAGGCAGACCGTCAGTGGGACCCCACAGCGGGCGGCTCTGGCGCTCATGCGCACGGCGACGATCACGACCACCGCGCACACCACGGCAGCTCGCCGTCCCAAGCGCCCGACGACCACGGCCGTCGCCACCAGTCCGCGGACCAAGGCCACGACGGTCATGCGACTCACCTTGGACAGGAGGGCCATGAGCGCCATGACCCTGACGACCATGACGGGCACATGGACCACATGGATCAGGAAGGCCATGCCGGCCATATGGATCACATGGGCCACGACATGCACGCCATGGGAGAGGTCGCGGGGCTGGCGATGGCGGAACGGGGCGACGACCGGGACGAGCTGAGGCTGGATCAGCTGCATGTGCCGATCGGGCCCGGTCTGCCCGACTGGCCGACGGGGCTCATCCTCCGCCTCACCCTGCAAGGAGACGTCGTGCAGGGCGTGGAGGTGGACCATCTCCCGGCGCCGCCCGGACATCGGATGCCCTTCTGGGACGAGCCGTGGCTGCGGGCCGCGCAGGGCGAGGAGGTCAGCAGCGGCAGCGCGGCACGCCAGCGCTGCGCCGCCCATCTGGACAGTGTGGGGCGACTTCTTGCCGTCGTGGGCTGGCACGACGTCGCCGCGCGATGCCGTCGCTTGCGGGACGAGGTGCTGTCGGGGGCGTCACGCCTGGGGATCAGCCGCGAACTGGGCGGTGTACTGCGCGGGGTGGAACGGTCGCGCGTCCTGCGGTGGTCGATCGCCGGGCTGGGGGAGTTGCCGTCCTCCAGAGCGGGCGAGTCCGGAGTGACCGGGCCGGCCCTCGCCGCGAACGGGGACTCCTACGACCGACTGCGAATGTGGGTTGACGAGATCGAGCGCGCCCTGGAAGTGCTCGACGACGAACGACCGTTGACGCCGGGCGAGCTCACCGGCCCGCGCGGACGCCTGGACGGAGAGCAGCCGCCGTCGCGGGCGCTCCTCGACATCCTTCCGGAGTTGCTGACCGGCGCGGAGTTCGCCTGCGCGCGGATCATCGTGGCCAGCCTGGACCCCGACATCGACGAACTCGCGCTCACGCCCGTGTCAGGAGCGGCCCATGCCTGATGCCGCGCCACTGTGGGCGACCGTCATCCTTCCCGTCGCCCTGGCGGTGGCCGCCGTGATCACGGCCGGGCTCGACGCGGTGGTGTCCGGGGTGGCCGAGCGGGGTCACGCCGGGAGCGTCGGGGAGGCCGGGCGTCGCGCGATGGCTCCGTTACGCGAAGCCCTACGGCTGCTCGTCCAGCAGCCGCGCCGTACGACAGCCGCCGACAGGCTGCTCGAAAGGCTGGGCGTGGTGCTGGTCCCGGTGGCCGCGGTGCTCGCGGGTGCCGTACTGCCGTGGGGCTTCCGCTCCGTGAGCGATCCGTCCGTCGGCGTCGTGTGGTTCAACACGATGGAGGCGCTGGCCTGGGCGGCGGTGTGGCTGGCGGGCTGGGGGCCGAACTCGGCGCTGTCGTTGATCGGCGGATACCGGTTCCTGGCGCAGGGCCTGGCGTACGAACTGCCGCACATGTTCGCGATCACCACGGCCGCGCTGGGGGCCGAGTCCCTGCGGGTCGGGGACGTGGTCGCGGCCCAGGACGGTCTGTGGTTCGTGGTGTGGATGCCGGTCGCGTTCGTGGTCTATCTGCTGAGTGCGCTCGCGATGGCGTTCTGGGGGCCCTTCGAGTACCCGCTCGCACGGGATGCGGCTGGGGGCGCCGCCGTCGAACTGACCGGCGTGGACCGGCTGGTGTTGCTGGGCGGCCGGTGGATGCTGCTCGTGGTGACCGCCGGCTTCAGCGTGCCGCTGTTCCTCGGCGGCGGGCACGGCCCACTGCTGCCGGGCTGGGCGTGGACGCTGCTCAAGACGGCAGCGGTGCTGGCGCTGCTGGTGGCCGGGCGCCGGCTGCTGCCCACGCTGCGGATGGAGCGCTACACGGAGCTGGCGTGGATGGTGCTCGTGCCGCTGACGCTGCTTCAGGCCCTGGTCGTGGCCATAGTCGTCCTGAACCGATGAGGAGAGGGTGGCCGTGCTCGATGACGTGATCTTCTGGGTGCTGGCCCTGCTGGCTGTGGCCAGTGGGGTCATGGTGTTCCGGTTCGACTCCATGGCCCGGGCCACATACGCGCTGCTGACCTCGCTGCTGTGCGTGGGCGGCGAGGTGCTGCTCCTCGGGCTGGACTACCTCGGGGTCGTGATCGTGCTGATGATGACCATCGAGATGGCCATCATGGCCGTGTTCATGGTGATGTACATGATGAACCCGGCCGGGCTCATGCCCATGACCATGGTCCACAACAAGAAGGGCGCGGCCGTGATCTGCGCGGCGGTCTTCGCCGCACTCGCCGCCGGGATCCTGCTCGCCCCGTGGCTGTCCCGGCGCGGCAGGCCGTCGGCCGATCCGACCATGGACCTGGGCCTGTCGCTGATGGGTCCTCAGATGCTCACCATGATGACCTTGGGCCTCGCCCTCTTCGCCACCATCGTCGCAACCGTGGTCCTGGCCACGCGGAGGGGCCGCTACGACCGCTTCGGCGACGACCTCAAGGCGCGTACCGCCGACGACCCGGTACGGGGAGGGATGGGCCGATGAGCCTGGAGCTCTTTCTGCTGCTCGCAGCGGCCCTGTTCAGCATCGGCCTGTTCGGCACGCTCACTCAGCAGTCGATCGTGATGCTGATGATGGGGCTGGAACTGATGCTGGGCGGCATCATCGCCGGCGCGGCGGCCGTCTGGCACTACATCGCCCCGGAGGCGGCCGACGGACAGGTACTGGTCGTCCTGGCGGTCACGGTCATGGCGGTGGAGATGGCCATCGGATTCGCCGTCGTCACCGCACTGTTCCGATCCCGCGAGGTCGACATGACCGACATGGCAGCGGAGCTGAAAGAGTGAGCGCCCTGCTGTGGACGCTCGTTGCGCTGCCGCTGACCGTGGGGACGCTGCTCGCGGTCGTCGGTCGCCCGGCGGATCGGTACGCCCCCACGGTCGCGGTCGGGACAGCCGTCGCCGCTCTCGGCCTCGCCGTCGCGGTGGCCTTCGAGCACCCTCGGGTCGAGGCGCCGCTGCTCGAAGGGCTTCCCGCCGGGCTCGCGGTCGACGGGCTCTCCCGCCTCATGGTCGTGACCGTTACGGCGGTGACCGCGGCCGTCCTCCTCTTCAGCGTCGCGGACATCGGACCGGACGAGGCACGTGCCCGCTTCTTCGGGCTGATGCTGCTGTTCGGCGGCGCGATGCTGACGACGGTCACCGCGACCACGTTGCAGGTCCTGCTGATGGCCTGGGAGGCGATGGGCGCCACCTCGTGGGCGTTGATCGGCTACTGGTGGCGGGATCCCGAGCGCGGTCATGCCGCCAACACGGCCTTCCTCACCACCCGGGCCGCCGACCTCGGCCTCTACCTCGCCGCCGGGGCGGCACTGGCGAGCGGGCAGGTCGGCTCCCTTGCCCTCGACGAGCTCGCGGACGCGACCGGCGCGTGGTCGGCGGTCATCACCGCCGGCGTCATCGTGGCCGCGTTCGGCAAGTCGGCCCAGCTGCCGTTCAGCTTCTGGCTGTCCCGGGCCATGCAGGGCCCGAGTCCGGTCTCCGCTTTGCTGCATTCGGCGACCATGGTGGTGGCGGGGGCGTATCTGCTGCTGCGACTGGAGCCGCTGCTCGCGCAGTCCGGCTGGGGCGGGCCCGTCGTGGCGTGGACGGGTGCGGTGACGGCGGTGGTGCTCGGCCTGGTCGCCGTGGCGCAGACCGACCTCAAGCAGCTGCTCGCTGCTTCGACCTGCGCACAGATCGGTTTCATGGTGCTCGCCGCCGGGGCCGGTGCGGTGACTGGCGGAACTCTGCAGCTCATGGCCCATGCCGCCGCGAAGAGCCTGGCCTTTCTGGTCGCGGGGGCCTGGCTGACCACCCTGGGCACCAAGTCGCTGCCCGCCTTGCGCGGTGCGGCCCGGAGGCACCGTACGGCTGGGATCACCTTCAGCGTCGCAGCCCTGGCTCTGGCTGGGGTCCCGCCCCTGGCGCTGTGGGCGGCCAAGGACGTCCTTCTCGTCGGCGCCTTGGAGGACAACACGGCGTTGTACCTCGTCGGGCTGGCCGGCACGGTGATCTCCGCGGTCTACAGCGCCAAGGCCCTCTGGTTCGTCTGGCAACCCGCTCCCGTACCGGAGGAGCGTGAGGAGCCGCTGCCGTACGCGACGCGGCTGCCGTTGGTGACCCTGGCCGTCGCCTGCGCCGCCCTGACTGTCATGTCATTCCCACCCGTACGGGACGCGGTCGAGCGGGTGCTCGGCGGCGGAGGACAACCGGAACCCCATGCCTGGGAACTGTATTTATCCGGTGCGCTCGCCATAGCCGTCGTTGCTTTCGTCTGGATGCGCGGACCCCAACTCCTCGCTCCTCCGGGTCGGATCACTGCCTGGGCGTCCGACTGGTTGCGCCTGGAGAGCGCCGCGCGAGCCCTCCTCGTAGACCCGGTCATGCGCCTCGCCGGCGCCCTCGCCGCCTTCGACGACCGGGTGCTGGACCGGGCTGTCGAGGGCACGGCCCGCAGCTCGGTCCGACTGGCGCGGTGGGCCGATGCCCGAGCGGAGCAGCTGGTCGACGGCGCGGTGGAGGGCGTGGCGGGCGGTGCGCGGGCGCTCGGGCGCTGGGCGCGCAGGCCGCAGACCGGGCAGCTGCACCAGTACCTCGCTCAGGCGGTCGCCGCCTTCACCGTCCTCGCCGTCGTCCTCGTCCTCGTGAGGTGACCGCCGTGCTCACGGCCATCGTCCTGCTTCCAACCGCCGTGGCGGCCCTACTGCTGTGTGTGCCGCGCAGCGCAGCCCGTGTCCTCTTCTTGTCGGCCTGGGTGGCGACCACCGCCGCCGAACTGCTCCTGACATTGATCGTCTGGGCGGGATACCGGGCCGACGGCGGCATTCAGTACGAGACCCGAGCCCGGTGGATCCCCAGCGCCGGCATCAGTTACCACGTCGGAGTCGACGGCCTTTCGCTTCCGCTGGTCGCCGTGACCTGCGTGCTGTTCCTCGCCTGCGCGCTGTACGCCTGGCGCCAGTCCCGGCGGGTCCGGGAGTTCGCGGCTCTGTTCCTCTTCCTGCAGACCACATGCCTCGGCCTGTTCGCCGCCCTCGATTTGATCCTTTTCTTCGTCTTCTTCGACCTGTCCATCGTGGCGATATACTTCATCATCGCGGGATGGGGACACGGGGGCGCCGCCCGCGCCGCGCTGAAGTTCTTCCTCTACACCTTCATCGGCTCACTCGCCCTGCTCCTCGGCTTCATCGGCCTGTACCTTGCGGCCGACCCACACACCTTCGACATCGTCGAGCTGACGCGCGCGGACCCGCTGGCGGGGCGTGCGGCGTACGGTGCTCTCGTCCTCCTCGCCATCGGCATCGGCCTGGCGGTCAAGACTCCGACCGTGCCCTTCCACACGTGGCTGCCGCCCGCCCACACCGACGCCCCGGCCGCAGGATCGGCGATCCTCGCCGGCGTGCTGCTGAAGATGGGCACCTACGGCTTCCTGCGCATCGCCATGCCCGTCCTGCCCGACGCCTGGCGGGACTACGCCCTCGTCTTCGTCATCGTCGGCGTGATCTCGGTGCTGTACGGCGCGCTGGTCGCGCTCGCCCAGACCAACTTCAAACGGATGGTCGCCTACACCTCCGTCAACCACATGGGCTACATCATCCTGGCGGTCGGCGCGGCCGGGGCTGTCGGCACCGGCCAGGAAGAGGCCCGCCGACTCGCCGTCACCGGGGCCGTCTTCCAGATGGTCAGCCACGGGCTCCTGACCGGGGCGCTGTTCCTGCTGTCCGGTGTGCTGTACGAGCGCGGGCGCACCTACGAGATGTCCGCGTACTCCGGCGTCGCCGGGCGGGCGCCGGTCTTCGCCGCGCTGACCGGCGTCGCTGCCTTCGCCTCCCTCGGGCTGCCTGGCTTCTCCGGCTTCATCGCCGAGTTCCAGATCCTCACCGGGAGTCTGGGCCCGGAGCCGGTGGCCACCGGACTGGCCGTGCTCGGGATCCTGCTCACCGCGGGCTTGTTTCTGCGCGCTCTGCAGCAGGTGTTCCTCGGTCCGCTGCGGCTGCCCGTCGCCGCGCCGGGCACCGACCGGCCGTTCCCCGACATCCGCCTCCACGAAGGACTCGCGATCGTCCCGCTGCTGGCCCTGGGCGTCGTCCTCGGCCTCGCTCCCCGGTTCGTCCTCGACGTCATCGAACCCGCCTCGCGCACCGTGCTGGAGCTGCTCGCGCGATGAACGAGATGACCGGGATGAACGAGAACCCCCTCGACCTCCTGCCCGAGGTCCTGCTCGCCGCCTCCGCCGTGCTCGGTCTGCTGCTTGGAGCGTGGCTGCCGCGTCGCCGCCAGTGGCTGATCGGCGCCATGGCGGGAGCGGCCTGCACCGGAGGAATCGCCGCCGCAGCGATCGCCGCGGCCGACCCCGCCAAGACGGCCTTCGGCGAGTCCTTCGCCATCGACCCGGTCACGGCCACCAGCAGGATCGTCATCCTCGGCGCCACCCTGCTCGTCCTCGCACTCGCCATGCCCCGCCGGTACGCCGACCCGCGCGAGACCGAGTTCTACGTCCTGCTCCAGCTCGCCTCCGCGGGAGCGCTGATGCTGGCCGGCGCCCACGACCTCCTGCTCCTTGCCGCTGGCTACCTGCTGGCCAGCGTGCCCGCCTACGCGCTCGCCGGATTCCGCAAGGACGGCCCCGGCACCGAAGCGGCACTGAAGTTCTACGTCGTCGGCGCGCTCCTCGGCGTCCTGATGCTCACCGGCATCACGGTCCTGCTCGCCGCCAGCCGCACGACCGCGTACCCCATGCTGCGCACCGAGCTCGCCGAGGCACCGCCCGGACTGGTGGCGGTCGGCACGCTCGCCCTCCTCGCCGGCGTCCTGTTCAAGGCCGGAGGAGTGCCCGGCCACTTCTGGGTTCCCGACGCGATCCAGGGCAGCTCCCCTCCCGTGGCCGCCTTCCTCACCACCATCCCCAAGATGGGCGCCCTGGCGGCCTTCTACCGGCTCGCCGCCGTCCCGCTCGCGGACGCCGACCTGCCCTGGGCCGACCTGGTGGCCGTGCTCTCGGTCGCCTCGATGACGTTGGGAAACCTTGCGGCCTTCTTCCAGCAGGACGTCAAACGGCTGCTTGCCTACTCCACCATCAGCCAGGTCGGCTACCTCCTGCTCCCGGTGGCCGTCGCCGGACGCAGCGACCTCGACCAGCAGGCGCTGCTGTACTACCTGGCCGGATACGCACTGACCAATCTCGGGGCCTTCGCCGTCGTCTGCGCCCTCCCCGAAGCCCACACCATCGACGACTACCGGGGGCTGGCACGGACGCACCCGGCCCTGCTGGCCTCTCTCGTCGTCTGCCTGCTGGGCCTGGTCGGCACGCCCCCGACCGCCGTCTTCCTCGGCAAGCTGGAAGCCTTCAGCGCGGCCTTCGACGGCGGCTACGCGTGGCTCGCGGTCGTGGCGGCCGTCAACACGGTGGCCTCCCTCTTCTACTACCTGCGCTGGATCGCCCCGGCGTTCCTGGCACGCCGAGCCACGCGTGAGCCGGGCGAGGCGTCAAGATCAGCCGCCGTGGTCGCCTACGGAGCAGCCGCCGGGTCCGTCGCACTCGGGCTGCTCGGCGGCACGGTCCTCGACGTGCTCGACGGTCCGCTCGTGCGGTGACTCACCGGTCCGCGTCATCGCTTCTGGGCACGGGTACTCGAGCGTTGTCCATCTTGGCCGGTGATGCGACATGGCTGCGGTGGTGGCGACTCTGATCGGCGTGCTTCTCCTCTTGGCTGTGCTCTACGACGCGGCCCGGCTGGTGACGCCCCGGGAGCCGCGGTGTCCGCCGTTGGCGCGGCTGCGGGGGCGGAAGGCCGCGCTGGATGCCGCGGAGGAGTGGCTTGTCGGCCTGCGGATGCACGGCCGCGTCGACGCTGCGGAGTACGAGCGGAGGATGGAAGCACTGGCTCATGGCGAGCGCGTCCCGGGCAAGGAAGGCCGATGGGCATGACGACTCCAGAGGCACACCTCCTGTCTCTCGCAGCCCGGTAGGCGTGTGTGCCGAACCTCAGTCGGCCGGCCGCCGTTCTGTGAATCGGCTCAGTACCATGTCGGCATGTCGATCGTGAGCAGGCGATTGCGTGTGGGCGGGGCCTTCGGGCGCCTCCTGCTGATCGTCGTGCTTGCGTTCGGCGTGCTTGCCATGCACACGATGGGCCATCCGGAGCACACCTCCGGCCGGGGGACAGACGCCTTGATGCATGCCGTGGTCGGCACGCACCAAGGCGGCATGACCGTGGGAGCAGCCGACACCAGGACATCCGCCGAGCCTGCGGCGATCACGGACCATGTGACCGTGGCGTCGGCCGCTCCATCGGTGGACGAGCCCATGATCAGCATGGATGTGCTGTCCGTGTGCGTGGCCGTGCTCACGGGATGGCTGCTCTGGTTGTTCCTGTGCGCGGCGGCTCGCCGGAAAGAACAGCTGACGGCGCTGCTCGCCCGAGCGATGGCCGTCCTCCGCCCCAGCCCGCCGCCCCCCATAACTCTCCTCGCTCAGCTGTCGGTGCTGCGGATATAGGCCGGACCACAGCGCGGGCTCCGTCATGCCCGCGACGCCGTGCCTATCCCCGGACTCACTGACAGAACTGATCAAGCGAGGTACATCGCACATGACTGCCTACAAGCACGCCCCGAACCGCAGTCTCCGCCGCCGTCTCGCGGTGGTGGGCGTCGTCGCGGCGGGTGGACTGCTGCTCGCCGCCTGCGGCGGGAACGACATGGGGGGCATGGACCACGGCAGCGGCAGCTCCGCGTCCGCCACGGCCACCCAGAATGCCGGCGACAACCCGGCACCGGGCGCGTTCAACGACGCGGACGTCAGCTTCGCGCAGATGATGATCCCGCACCACGAGCAGGCCGTGGACATGGCCAAGCTCGCGGAGGGCCGGGCCTCCGACGCGGAGATCAAGACCCTGGCCGCGGACATCGAGAAGGCCCAGGACCCCGAGATCCAGACCATGAAGTCCTGGCTGAAGGCTTGGGGCAAGCCGGAGTCCGCCGACGAGAGCATGCCTGGCATGGACCACGGATCCAGTGGCATGGATCACTCCGGTATGTCCGGAATGATGTCCGACGAGGACATGAAGAAGCTCGAAGCCGCCAAGGGCACCGAGTTCGACCGGATGTTCGCGGAAATGATGATCGAGCACCACAAGGGCGCGATCGCCATGGCGAAGGACGAGCAGAAGAACGGTCGCAACGCCACGGCCAAGAAGCTCGCCGCCGACGTGGTGAAGAGCCAGTCCGCCGAGGTCGAGAAGTTCGAGAAGATCCTCGACCGGATCTGATCCGCATCAGTCACTGACCGTTCCCGGCTCCGAGGCGTGCGTCCGAGGAGCCGGGGCGGTCATCTCCCCATGCCGGCATGACCAGAACCGGCGGTCGCCGCGCAGGTCCCCCTATGCCTCCCGAGGAATCATGAACAAGCGCCCTGCCGCCGTGGCGGCAACTGCCCTGGGCCTCGCCCTCACCCTGGCCGCCTGCTCCGACAACGGGGACAGGGCGGACTCCACCGGCTCGTCCGCCGCTTCCGGGACAACCGTGAGCCACATCCATGGTCTCGGCCTGGACCCCGCCGATCAGCGCCTCTACGTCGCCACGCACGAAGGCGTCTACACCACCGGTGCCAAGGGAGAGCCCGAGCTGGTGGGTGACAGCAAGGACGACTTCATGGGCTTCACCGTGGCAGACGGCAACACGTTCTACGCCAGCGGCCACCCGACCTCAGGTGGGAACAAGGGGCTCATCAAGAGCACCGATGCCGGGAAGACCTGGAAGTCCCTGTCGTTGTCCGGGGAGTCCGACTTCCACGCTCTGGACTACGCCCACGGCACGATCTACGGATACGACGCCACCAACGGCCTGCTGCGCACCACCAAGGACGGCACCGCCTGGAAGGACGGGGCCCGGTTGGATGCCCTGGACATCGCGGTCAGCCCGCAGGACCCCAGCCTCGTCCTCGCCACCACCGCCGAGGGAGTCGCCCGCAGCACGAACGCCGGCAAGACCTTCGCGAAGGGACAGGAGCCGGTGATGGCCTTCCTCTCCTGGGCGGCGAAGGACGTCCTGTACGGCATCGACACCTCCGGCGGCTTGAACCGCAGCACGGACGGCGGTGCCACATGGCAGAAGCTCTCCAGCGTCCCCGGCGGCCAGCCGCAGGCCCTCACCGCGGTTGACGCCGAGCATGTCCTGGCTGCCACCCAGACGGGGGTCTACGAGTCCAAGGACGGCGGCAGAACGTTCACGAAGCGCCTCACCGTCGCATCCACCGGCGGCCACTGATTAGCGGCCCGATGGTGCCCCGGTAGTCAGACGAGGGGGCTACTTGCGTACTCTTTGCATGTAGCTGAGCAGCGCATCAAGAGGGTGCGCGAGATCGTTCCCAGGGAAAGCCGCCTATGAGCTCCACCATCGCGTCCGCCCGGCGCACCCGCAGGTTCGATCGGAGCGAGATACGCCGCTTGGCCGCGATGTACGGCTTCGTCGCGGCCCTGCACATCGCGGGCTTCGGACTCTTCGCCTACTACAACGCGCGCTACAACGGCCTCACCGACAGCCACGGCAAGCTGCTGTACGCGGGAGCGGCCGGGCTGGCGTACACCCTCGGCATGCGGCACGCGTTCGACGCCGATCACATCTCGGCCATCGACGACACCACCCGCTATCTGCTGCAAAAGGGCAAGCGCCCGCTGGGCCTCGGCCTCGCCTTCTCGCTGGGGCACTCGACGATCGTGTTCGGGCTCTCCCTCGGCATCGCCTTCGCCGCGCAGGCCGCCAACCGCTTCCAGGCGGGCTTCGCCGACATCGGCGGAGTGATCGGCACGCTGGTCTCCGGCATCTTCCTGTACGCGATCGCCGCGCTGAACTTCGCCGTCCTGCGCGGCATCGTCCGGACCTGGCGCGAGGCGAAGGCGGGCCGGCACGAACCGGAGGAACTGGAGCAGCTACTTGCCGCTCGCGGCCTGATGAACCGGGTCTTCAAGGGCCGCTACAACAAGTTCATCGAGCACTCCTGGCAGCTCTATTTCGTGGGTCTGCTCTTCGGGCTCGGCTTCGACACCGCCACCCAGGTCGGTGCGCTGGGCCTGGCCGCCGGCTCGGCCGCGGACGGCACACTGCCGCCGCTCGCCATCATCGCGCTGCCGCTGATCTTCGCGGCCGGCATGAGCCTGATGGACACCACCGACGGCGTCTTCATGGCGAAGGCGTACGAGTGGTCGTTCACCAACCCGGTCCGCAAGATCTACTACAACCTCACCATGACCGGTCTGTCGATCTTCGTGGCCTTCGTCGTCGGCACGGTGGAGCTGATCTCCCTGCTGGCGGAGCAGCTGGGCGCGGACGGTCAGCGACCTTGGTCATGGTTCGCGGCCGTCGACCTCAACGCCATCGGTATCGGCATCGTGATCACGTTCCTGGTGACCTGGATTGGGGCCGTCGCGCTGTGGAAGCTTCGCCGCCTCGACGAGCGGTATCCCGCCCGCCCCACGGCTCCTGAACCGGCGCCCGACTCGGCGCCCGCTTGATCCCTGCGTGCCTGGAGGCTCCGCGTCTCCGGAATGCGGCGGCCGATGATCCTATGTGGCTGCGGCGAGTGCCTGGACGAGCTGGTCAACGGTCGGGCTGCCCGCGAGACCATCGGGGGTCGAGTACACGCGGCAGGTCAGGCCATAGGTCTGGGCTGCGGCGGGAAACGGGTCACGGCCGTCGATCCGGATCGTGGGTGATCCGGGGAACCAGAGGGCTTGGGCCTCCTCGTCCGTCTTGACGGTGCGGAGGGTGACGTCGATGTCGTGCTGTCCGGTGGCAGTGAGCGCTTCACCGAGGCGGTGGTGAGCAACGTGCCAGTTCGGGCAGCCGTCGAAGTAGAGCAGTTCGATGTGCACGTCTTCATCGTGCCCTGATGCCGGGTGGGAGCGGACGATCAGGCAGCCATCATGACGAGCATGGTGCACATCGTGCCGCCCATGCCGATGTGGGCCGTCAGGGCTGCGCCCGGTGACGTACCCGGCGGACGACGGCGACGCCCGTTGCCGGCTGCCGCGTCTGACCGGCGCCTGTCGCCTCCCAGGCGGGCCTTGTCCCAGATGGAGATGGCCAGGGAGGCGACGAACACGACGATTGCGTCGGGCAGGGCGAGCAGTCTGCGTGACCAGCGGCCCCTGTCTGCGCCGCGGCCCCCAGCCGCCCTCCGGTCGGTGCCACGCAGCCGCGCCCACACGGATGCGACGATGGAAAGCAGGAAGTATGCGGCGAGCGCGACCAGAACGACTCGCCACACGGAAGCCGACCCCGTAGTCGCGGCGCTATGGGCAGCGCCGGTCGTCACTCCGTGACCGGTCATCCCCGAGGCATGGCCCATGCCATCCATCCCGGACATGCCCGCCATCTCCATGGCGTCGCCCGATTCGGCGGAGCCGTGCCCATGTCCGTGACTCGTGCCGGACATCGAGTGTCCGCCCAGAGCCAGGACCGGTTGAGAGTCGGTACCGGGCATGGCGAGCGTCATGATCACCATGGCGGCGCTGCCGATGATGTGGTGTGCCCAATGGCGGCCATGGCGCCAGCCGTTCCGCCGGGTGTGGTGCACGGACAGGGCGACGCCGGCCAGGCCGACGGCGGCGAACGCAGTCACCCAGGACAAGCTGTGGTCCCCGAAGCTGGCCGCGGTAGCGGGTAGGAACATCGCGGTCATCCCGCCGGCCATGATGAGGTCGCCTGCGGCAGCGAACCTGGTCTCATTGCTCTCCGCCGCAGCCAGTCGGGCAGCGCTCACGACACTCACGAGGGCGGCGACCGCCGCCAGCGTCCAGTTCAGAGCCGGACTCCCCATCGCTGCCCTCCGCGTGGTCTTCCGTCGTCCCCAGGCTGTTGTCTACGGACGCTCTTAGTACGGAGTCGCGTCGAAGAACGCTCAATGGAGGGGGAGGGCCGTGGCGATGGACTCCGCACAACCGGTGCGGTTCGGCATTGGGGCAGGGGTCAGTGCGGCGACCGCAGTCCGGCCAGCGTGACCGTGACGAGTCGGCGGACTGCGGGTTCCGACGGCAGGTTGCCCGCAGCTGACAGGGCATGGAGGCAGTAACTCGCCAGTTCCTCGGGGGCCACGTCGTCCCGGAGCGCGCCAGCCGCAGCGGCCTCCGCCAGCAGCTCCCTGAAGAGGTCGACGAGTTGTTGCTCGGCGTGAGCGACGTGTTCGGGGCGATGCAGAAGAGCCGCGAGTTCCTCGGAGCCGTGGCGTCCGCGGTGATAGCAGATGTACGCGTAGCGTTCGAGCACTGCTTCCAGCCGCTGGACGGCGTCGCCCGTCCCGTTACGGAGCTCGGTGAGGTGCTCCAGATGGCTCGTGACGTGTCGTTCATGGTGAGCGACCAGGATCGCCTCGACGTCCGGGAAGTACTTGTACAGGGTCGCTCGGCCGATGCCGGCCTTCTCGGCGATCTGGGACATCGTCACCGACAGCGCTCCGTGCTCGGTCACCAGCTCCCACGCGGTGTCCAGGATCGCCTCGCGCACCGTACGGCGGTGCTCCTCGATCGTCTCGCTCCACAGCTTCGGCACCACCTCACTATACGCCGCGACGGGTCCGCGTCAGTCCGTCTTGACATAGACAGTCTGTCTCGAAAAGTATGGGCGGCGAAAAACCTGCACCACTGCGCAGTAGAGGAGACGACGATGGCTGACTCCCGCCCTTCCGAGGGGTCCATGGGTGGGCGAGCCGACCGCGAGGCGCCCCCCGGCGCACCGCGCTGGGCGAAGGTGTTCGGGATTGTCGCCGTCGCCGCCCTGGTTCTGGCGTTCGTCCTGATGCACGCCGTCGGCGGCGGGATGCGTGGCCACTGATGGCGATGCCGCCGCCCCTGCGCAAGGTCGCGCTGACCGCCCATGTCGCGTTCTCGGTCGGCTGGCTCGGTGCGGTCGCCGGTTTTCTAGCCCTGGCCATTGCGGGGCTGACCAGCAGTGATGCCCAGGTCGTCCGTGGCGCCTATGTCGCCATGGAGGTCATCGGCTGGTTCGTCCTGGTGCCCTTCAGCCTCGCCTCGCTGCTCACCGGGCTCATTCAGGCGCTGGGAACCACCTGGGGCCTGGTCCGGCACTACTGGGTTCTCTTCAAGTTCCTGATCTCCGTCGTTGCCACGGTCCTGCTGCTGGTGCACATGCAGGTGGCCGGTCACGTGGCAGACGCTGCGGCCGCCTCAAGCCTGTCCGGCGGGGACCTCAAGGGGATGCGGATCCAGCTCCTGGCTGATGCCGGCGCCGCCCTGCTGGTACTCCTCGTCGCCGTGGCTCTGTCGGTGTACAAGCCGCGGGGCCTGACCCGGTACGGGTGGCATCGACAGCGGGAGCAAGCCCAGCAGCGGGGCGGTACCCAGCCGACGCCTGTGTCGTAGTGGTGCGGCCGCTCCGCGGGCGACGGTTACCCCGCCCGGGTATATTGAGGCAGTCGTTCCACCGGAACTCAGAGGGAAGCGATGACAGCACGGGCAGTCTGGGCCCTGCGGACCCGCGCATCGCGCGGCGCCGTCCGCTGGGCGGGTGCTGCCGTCATCGCTCTGCTCGCTGCCCTCGCCGTACTGATTCACCACGAGACGGCAGTTGCGGCGACCAGCTCAACACCTTCTTCTGCCACCCACGTGATGCCACCCGGCATGGCGATGGCGGACAGCCGATCCGCACCTGAGCCGATGCCCGGGCACGCACACGAAAGTGGCCCCGAGCAGACCGCAGAGCCGATCGTCACCGCACCTCCGATGAGCGGTGCTCACGGGCAAGCGTGTTCCGGTATGGCCATGCAGCACTGTGCGACCGCGAGCTTCGAGGTCGTGAAGCTCGTGCCACCGACACAGTCCCGGGAATCCTCCGGTCTCGCCTCGTACGGCGCGGTCACAGCAGCACCCAAGATCGCCGGGGCGGCGGACCGGGCGCCGCCGGACCTGTCTGTCCTCTCCCAGCTGCGCATTTAGGCCGTGTCCAACGGCTCCGGCATGCCTTTGTCATGTCGAGGAGCCGTCCCCGCACGCCAGCTCACGTATGCGCACACTGAGATCGAGGACAACCCATGAACAGCATCAACCGTCGCTCCGTCCTGCTCGCCGGGCTCGGCGTAGCGGGCGCCGGCGCGCTCGCCGCCTGCAGCAGCGGCTCCAGCACGACACCCGCCCTGGTCAACCCGTCCGGCTCGACTGTCGCCGCAGCCGAGAAGAAGCGGAAGGGTACCGGCAGGACGCAGCAGGTGACCCTGACCGCCGCGCCCGCCATGCTCGACCTCGGCGGGGGAGTCATGGCCAGGAGTTGGGCCTTCAGTGGCCAGGCACCGGGCAAGGAGATCCGCCTGTCCGCCGGCGACACCCTGGCCGCCGAACTCTCCAATCAGCTGCCGAACAAGACGTCGACGTCCGTCCACTGGCACGGCATCGCCATGCGCAACGACATGGACGGCGTTCCCCCGGTCACCCAGCAGGCCGTACGGGCGGGCACCAACTTCACCTACCGCTTCGTCGCCGACGCGCCCGGCACGTACTTCTTCCACCCCCACGTCGGTGTCCAGCTCGACCGGGCCCTGTACGCGCCGCTGATCGTCGAGGATCCCAAGGAGCCGCTGTCGTACGACGACGAGTGGGTCGTCGTCCTGGACGACTGGGTCGACGGTGTCACCGGCACCCCCGACGAGGTCCTCGCCGAGCTGCGGCAGGGCATGGGCGGCATGGACATGGGCGGCCACTCCAGTTCCAGCGGCCATGAGGGCCACGACATGGGTGACATGGGCGGGATGGACATGGGGGAGGACTCCTCCTCCCCTTCGGCCTCGACCTCGTCCGGCGGGATGTCGATGCGGTTCATGCTGATGGGCGCCGAGAGCGAACTGCTCGGAGGCGACGCCGGCGACGTGAAGTACCCCTACCACCTCGTCAACGGCCGTGTTCCGGCCGCCCCCGACATCTACGAGGACAAGCCCGGTAAGCGCATCCGGCTTCGCATCATCAACGCGGGCGGTGACACGGCGTACCGGGTGGCGCTCGCCGGCCACAAGCTGACCATCACGCACACCGACGGGTTCCCCGTCGAGCACCAGCAGGTCGACGCCCTGCTGATCGGCATGGGGGAGCGGTACGACGTTCTGGTCACCCTGGGCGATGGCGTCTTCCCGCTCGTCGCCCTGGCCGAGGGCAAGAACGCCACCGGCATGGCCCTGGTGCGTACGGCATCCGGCAGCGCGCCGAAGCCGACCGTCCGCCCGAAGGAACTGAACGGCAGGATCCTGACGGCGTCCGAACTTCGCGCCGCTGCCGACGTCCGCCTGTCGCCCAAGAAGGTGGACCGCGTGCACCGTGTCGAGCTGACCGGCGGCATGGACAAGTACAACTGGGCCATCAACGGCAAGGCGTTCGACATGCACGACCCGGCAGCGAGTCCCCTCACGATCGAGGAAGGGCAGCGGGTCCGCCTGGACTTCGTCAACACCACGGAGATGTGGCACCCGATGCACCTGCACGGCCACACCTACCAGCTCGGGGACAGCGGCCCGCGCAAGGACACCTCCATCGTGCTGCCGAAGAAGAAGCTGTCCGTCATCTTCGACGCCGACAACCCTGGCCAGTGGATGCTGCACTGCCACAACGCGTACCACGGAGAGGTCGGCATGATGGCAGTGGTCGCGTACCAGAGCTGATCGCTCCCGCTGCATCCGGTACCGGGGCCGGCTTCGTCCGTCGGCCTCGGCACCCGGGTGGCTGGGGGACACTCTCGGCGCCCCAACTCGTGGGCTCGCGCTCGTAGACTCTGGACGCATGGCCGCCGACAGCCCTGCCCACCTCATCTCCCAGCTCACCAGGCAGCAGCCCCAGGAGATCCTCGGCACACCGGAGAGTGAGTGGGTCGACTTCAAGAGCATCGGACCCAAAGGGCCGTACGACCTTTCCACAGAGAAGGGCAAGTTCGAGCTGGCGAAGGACGTCGCCGCGTTCGCCAACGCCGGCGGCGGCCTCATCGTGTGTGGCCTGAAGGCGAAGCAGCGGCCCACCGAGCTCTACGAGGTCGCGGAGAAGCTGACGCCCTTCGCCAAGTCGTTGGTCAACAGCACTTCGTACAAGGACGTCATCAAGGAATACGTGCGCCCGTTGCTCAAGGTGAACTACCTGTGGTTCGACCACCCCGCTGACGATCCTGACGCATCCGGGCACTACCTCGTGATCGAGGTGGCGGCGCTTCCCGAGTCCGACCGGTGGGCGCTCGTCACCCGGGGACTGACCGAGGACGGAAGATTTGTCAAAGGCAGCTGGACCGTCCCCATCCGCAACGGCGACACCACGGCCAATCTCTCGCCGGACGAGGCTTACCGGCTTCTGAACGACGGCCTGCGCGTGCGAAGGGAACCCGGCGCCAACGCCCCGGCACCGGCACCGCCCGCGGACCGGGCGAAGACGCGGGCCGCCTTGCGAGCCCGCCTGGACATGGACGACGTACCGGTCCTGTTCTTCCAGAGCACCCCTGACCACCCCAAGGGACTCCTCGCAGGCATGTACGCCACCGGCGGCCTGCGTGATCTCCTGCGTAACCAGGACACACTGCGCGACGCCCACGCTTTCAACTTCGCTTCCGTCTACCACCGGCCCGAAGCCCACGAGGGTGGCCTACTCCTCATGAATCCGCCGCGGCAAGGGCTGAGCGTCGAGTCCGACGGAGCGGTCACGGCGGCCCTGGCCGCGACAGCGGACATGCTCGGCTGGGCGATGGACCGCTACCAGGGCGGCGCGGACAGCAGGATCAGCGTCTTCGTCCTCACCGAGATCACGCTCGAGTACTTCCGGCTCGTCGACGAGCACGTTCTGCCGCTGGTCGACGGTTCGTGGACACACCGGATCGTTGCTTCCGACTTCGCGCGCCCGCCGGCCCGCACCCTCGCGGCCGGGGACGACCCCACCTTCCCGCTCCGCGGCGCCCCGCAGACGGCGACCAGCAATGCGTGGAACCACAGTTGGCACGCCCTGGGGGACCCCGAACGAGACGCCTATGAGGCCCTGCGGCACCTCTACGCCCTCTTCGGCCTCGACGTCACGGACAATCCCTTCACCGACGGCGACCGGGTGAGCACAACACTGCTGATGACCAAGCAACCCTGACGGTCTTCTCTCCGGAAGCTGCTTCTCGGCTCGGCGACGTCTCAACAAGGCAGGCCGAGGTCGCGGCTGACCGCCTCGATGGCGGGGCGGATCGCCTCGCCCGTGCCGGACACAGCGCGAGCGGAGCTGTCGGCCAGCGTACGGGCCGTGCGCAGTACGCCACTGAGCTCCTGGAGTTCGGCGATTCGGCGCTGTGCCTCCGCGAGGTGTTTGTCGAGTAATTGGGCGACCAGGGCGCAGGGTGATCCGCCGTCGCGTTGCACATCGAGGATGGTCTTGATCTCCTTGAGTGTCAGCCCGAGTGCCTGGGCCCGGCGGATGAAGCGGAGGACGCGCAGATCCTCCGGTCGGTATGTGCGGTAGCCGGCGGCGGTGCGGGCGGGAGGGGCAATCAGTCCGTGGGCTTCGTACAGGCGCAGGGCCTTGGGGGTGAGTCCAGTCTGCTGGGCGACGCGGCCGATGGTGAGCATGCGGGTGCTTCCTTCGCGAGGCGTGCTGGTTTGACCTTGTCCCAGGGGCAGGGTTCTAACGTCCGGATCATGAGTGAGCGGATCGGCGAGCAGATCGTGGCGAGCCCGTTGAGCAGTGCGTGTGCCGATGTGCTGGTGCGAGCTGAGCACGCGTGTCTGGGGATCAGTCCCTTCAACAGCTATTTCTCGGTCGGGCGGATTCGTGCGCTGGCTGCTTGGGCGTACGAGCGTTTCGCGCGGGTGGACTTCTTCGTGCCGGACGCGCCGAGTGCGTACACCTTCGAGGCTCTCGGCTATCCGGCGGAGAAGGCGGCGTGGAAGGCGCGGCGGCAGGGGCAGTACACGCGGAACAAGATCCGTACCGCACTCGACGCCCTCGGAGTCGACCACGCCGCAGGGCGGGTGTGGGGCTGGGCCGAGCTGGAGGGCAGCCCTGCCTTCGCGCGCCTGCATGCGGAAGGGCGCCGGCTGTACGAGCAGGAGGCGGAGTTCCGTGATGCCTGCCAGGACGCGAGCGAGTGGGTACTGGCCGGGAAGCTCCCGGCCGGCGCTGTGCCGGACGAGCGACAGGTCGAGTGCGCCGTGCGGTACTTCCTTGCGGAACTGCCCCTGTTCGTCGACACTCCCGCGGTCGTGGGCACCGAGGCGTCCGTCTTCTGCTATCACCGGCCGCCGGAGGTCCTGCGCCGCTTGTACAGGCGGGAGTTGGCCTGGCAACCCGCGCCGGGCCAGGGCTTCGCGGTGGTCTCCTCGCTGAACTGAGCCTGCTGATGGGGATGGTTCAGTGTCCCTGCCCTGCGGACATCGGCAGTCGTTCGGTGAAGGTCTTTCCGCCGTCGCGGGATTCGTACACGCCGTCCTGGGTGGCGGCCAGGATGCGGTTCGCATCGAGGGCGGTCAACGCCTGGGGTTGTCCGCCGGGGACAGTGCCGGTCTTCTTCCAGGTGGTGCCGTTGTCGGTGCTGCGATGCAGACCGCCCGCGAGGTCGATGCCGTACAGGGCGTCGGCGGTGGGCCAGGAGAGGAAGGCCAGGACCTGGCCGGAGCCCTTGCCGAACTTCCGCCCGCCGTCTGTGCTCTTGGCCACGCCCGACTCGGTGGTGGCAAGCAGCAGGCCCGGGTCATTCGGGCTGACGGCGATGTCCAGGGCGGCCAGTTCGGCGCGGCTGTCCCAGGTGGTGCGGTTGGTGCTGACACGCAGCACGCCGTTCGTGCTGTCGTACCCGTAGACGGTGCCGTGCGCGTACTTCAGTGCGTGGAAGTCGGTGGTGCCACCGAGGGACAGAGTCTTCCAGGTCTTGCCGGAGTCCGTGGACTGGATCAGGCCGCGGTTGGCGTGATCGCTGCTGCCTTCGGCAGGGTGGCCGCTGCCGAGGAAGGTCTTCGGGCCGATGACGGTGAAGCCCATGTAGTCGGCCGTGTCGCCAACTCGCTCGGATGAGCCGTTCGCGGATACGGCGATGACGCCCTGGTGAGTGGCGACGTACAGGCGTCCGTCGGCCGGGTCGACGCCCAGGCCGTGGACGTGGCTGACAGCGAGGTCATCACCCGTCTTGCCGGTGCCGGAGTCGGCGGAGCAGGCGGTCAGGACGGCCGCGAGGAGCACCGCGGTGAGAGCGGCGATCGGGCGGATGCGGGTCTTCATACGGGCTTCTCTCGGTAGGCAGGTGGTGGGGGTTACAGGGGGAGCTGGTACGCGCCGACCCAGTAGCGGAGTTCGCCGATCATCCAGTTCCAGGCGCCTGAGACCTGGAGCACGCCGACCAGAACCAGCAGGCCGCCGCCGATGACCGTCACCGTGCGGGCCTGTCGGCGGGTGAAGGACAGCACCCGCAGGGACCTGCCGAGCGCGAGGGTCAGCAGCAGGAAGGGGATACCGATGCCCATCGCGTACAGGAAGGACAGGAGGGCGCCCCTGGCAGCCGAGCCGGTGCCCATGGACAGCGAGACCACGGCGCCCAGGGTGGGACCGATACAGGGGGTCCAGCCCAGGCCGAACATCACACCCAAGAGAGGGGCGCTGGCCAGGCCGGCGGGCGGGGTGAACTGCGGCTTGAAAGTGCGGGACAGCAGTGGCACCCGGTTCAGGACACCCATGAACATCAGCCCGAGCACGATCGTCAGCAGGCCCAGGACCCGCGTGATGGTCTCCTGGTGGGCCAGCAGCACGTTGCCGAGCGAGCCGAAGAGCGCCCCGTACGCGGTGAACAGGGCCGCGAAGCCGGACACGAACAGTGCGGTGCCGACCAGGGCGTGGCGCCGTATCCGCCCGTCGGCCTGGCTCGCCTGGACGTCGGCGCCGGTCATGCCCGTGGCGTACGAGAGGTAGCCGGGCACCAGCGGCAGGCAGCACGGGGAGGCGACGGTGATGGCTCCTGCAGTCAGCGCGATCGGGGCAGCCAGCAGCAGGGAGCCGGAGCTGACGGTGTCGGCGATGGACAAGGCGGCGCCTTCCTCGGCGTACGGCCTCCCGAGGGAGGGCAGTGACGGGGCGGGTCGACAGGGCTCTATCTCCTATGTAGCTTAGGTCCTAAGTTGCATAGGTGATCGGCGGGGCACGCCTCCGGACCCGTGGTCCAGAGCCGTCACATCCTCCGTCACCTCGCCTCGTATCCGAGGAGTCCTGCCATGCGAGACCTGCTCTACCTCCTTCCCGCCCTCGCCTGCCCGGTCGGCATGGGCGTCATGATGTGGCTGATGATGCGGCCGAACCGCAGCAAGACGGTCGAGCCGTCGCCGGATGCAGCAGGCGCCGCGAACCAGGTCACGCCGGACCCGGAGGTTGCCTCCCTGCGCAAGGAGATAGCCGGTCTGCGGGCCGAGCTGGAGGGGCGCTCGGTGCCGTCGCGGACCCCGGAGCGCACTCCGTGACCGCTTTCGTCCTGCCGCTGCTGGCCACCGGGGCGGTCTTCGGGCTGACCTACGTCTTCTGCATCCGCCCCATACGCGCCGGCCGGGGCTGCCACGCCCCGGTCACCGGTGAGCCGAAGGCTGCCAGCCTGGAGATCAGCGCCCTGCGCAAGGAGGTGCGCCGCCTGCGCCGTCAGGTCGAGATGCGGTGCGACGGGCCCGCTCTTGACCGCGAGGCGCGCTGAGCATTCCCCTCGACAGCCGCGACGGTCCCCGTCAATCCCCCGTAACGCGGGGCCGTCGCGGCACCGCATGGGACAGCGGGGGCGCCGCCGGCGTGCCGGAGCGGCACCATGAAACCGACTGCCGAGCTGCCGTGAAGGAGGGCACATGACCACCACCGGCCGCAAGGAACTGCAACACCCGCGCTTCGCCCGCCAGTATCTGAAGATCGCTGACCAGTCCGACCGGCGTGGCGGTACCGCTCACCGTCAGAGGCTGCTCGCCGGGCTGGCCGGGCGCGTGCTGGAGGTGGGCGCGGGGCAGGGCCGCAACTTCCCGCACTACCCCGACACCGTGAGCGAGGTGGTCGCGCTCGAACCAGACGACACCTTGCGGGCCGCCGCCGAGAGGGCTGCCGCCACGTCGTCGGTGCCGGTCAGGGTCATATCCGGTGAGGCTGCTGAACTACCTGGCGGGGATGCGGTGTTCGATGCGGTGGTCGCCTCGCTGGTGCTGTGCTCGGTCGACGACGTGCCCGGCGCACTCGCGGAGATGAGCCGCGTCCTCAAGCCGGGAGGCGAACTGCGCTTCTACGAGCACGTTCGCTCGCCCCACCGCTGGATGGGCTGGCTGGAGGACGCGATCACCCCGCTGTGGAGCCGGGCCGGAGGCGGCTGCCATCCCAACCGGGACACCGAGGCCGCCATCCGCGCCGCAGGATTCACCATCACCGCCATCAACCGGTTCGGATTCTCTTTCTCCCCTTACGTCCCGAAGACGCTGCACATCGTGGGCAGCGCCGTACGGCCCTGAGGGCCGATCACGCGGACTTACCGCCGGTGCAGGCGGCACCGGGTTCGGGGGTCTGCGCGCCCTGGACGTACTTGTCGAGGAACTGGGCCACGCGTGGGTCGGACTGCTTCGTCACGTTGAGCTGGTGGCCCCAGGCGGTCAGGGTGATGGGGGAGACCTGGCCAAGATCCGGGCTCATCAGCGTGTATGGCGTCTTGGCGACCTTCGCGGCGAGTGCCTTGACGTCTGCATCTGCGGCTTTGTCGTTGTAGGTGACCCACACCGCGCCGTGCTCCATGGAGTGCACCGCGTTCTCGTTCTGGATCGGCCGTGTGTAGACGTTGCCGTTGCAGTTCTGCCAGACGGGGGAGTGGTTGCCGCCCGCAGGCGGGGTCATGGGGTAGTCGACCTTCTTGTCGACGTGGTTGCGGCTCAGCTTCGACCACGTCTTCTCGCCGGCGACCGGAGCGGCCTTGGCCTGTTCCTTGTCGTTGGCGGCGTCGATCAGGTACCAGCCGCCGCCCACCAGACCGGCGAGGATCGCGGTGGACGCGACGATGGTCATGATCCGGTTGCGACGCTCGCGGGCCCGCTCGGCGCGCCGCTGTTCTGCTATTCGGGCGCGGCGAGCCTCGGCCTTGAACCCGCTGGTGTTCTTGCCCTTGTTCTTGCCCGCATTCCTGGAATTGGCGGAAGCCATGGTGAAGTCCTCTGTGTGCAGGGTGAGTCGACGGATGCCGTGTGATCGGGGGGGAGCATCCGGTCTAGATCCGCAGCACCTGCAGGAGGTGAAGATCCGGGGCCCGGGGGCCCGCGGTGTACGGGGTGGTCGCCGGGGAGGCGACGGCCGGCCGCGTGTCCGGCCGGGCCGGCAGGACCAGCGGTTGCGGGTGCGGTCCGGGACCGGTCGTCGGCGTGTCGACGGCGGACTCCGAGCCGCACTGGTCGTGTGCACGAGACGGGCACGCGTGCTCGCGCACCTGGTCGTCCGCGCGGTCATGGGCGACCGAGGCGATGCCGGCGGGCTCGGGTGGCATCGCCGCCCCTTGGGCGCACAGGCATGACACACCGAAGAGCGTGGCCAGGGCTACGAGCAGGCCCAACACCACGGCTCTGGTCCGCCGCCGCATGGTCATGGTCGGTCGCCCGCCTCCGCTATTCCAGCGTAGGTGAAGGAGCGCCGGATGAGGTGGTTGGGAGCGACGAGGGTTTCCCGCACGACGCGGTAGTGGTCGTCCAGCGTCAGCTCCAGGGCGAGCCGCTCGCCGGGGTAGCCGAGGGCGAGCACGGTGTGGCCCTCGGCGTCCGTGAACCGTGAGGTCTGGGCGGCCTGGCCGGTCGCGTACGGCTCAGAGTCCACGAAGCGGTTTCCGGTCAGCTCCAGTCGGGTCGGGGCGACGGCCGCGCCCGCGGTGTCGCTGGCGACCTGCTCGTGCAGGGTGAACGTCTTCACCGCTCGCATGGCCCTCACCGTGCGCGCCAGCAGATCGGCGTCCGGGCGGACAGGCCACATCACACGAAGCGTCTCCTTGCCGCCGCCCCAGCCTTTCGCGGCGGCCCGCACGGTGAGCAGGTTGGGACCGTCCTTCCAGGCCACCGGGGCGTAGAAGCAGCCGTCACCGCACCCCCGCAAGGGAACGGTCCGGGAGCGGCCGGCCGCGTCGGCCAGCCGCAGTGACGCCTCGTACGCCCGCGAGTCGCCGCGTTCCAGGTCCGTGGTGGGGGCGGTCAGCCGCAGCACGACCTGCCCGGCCGAGGCGGTGGCCGCGATCCCGATCTGGTCCGCACGGCCACCGACGGTGATCGCGGCGCCGGTGGCCGGGGGAGCGAAGGGCAGCGCGCCGCTCGCGTCCCGCGGCGGCTGCGTCACCGACAGCCAGGCTGTCACCGCCAGCACCACGACCAGCGCCGACGCCTCGACTCGTACGAGTGAGCGCGGCGCCGTACGCGCCATCCGCCACCGGGCTGCCAGTGCCAGCGCGCACACCACCAGGACGAAGACCAGCTTGACGGCGAGGACCTTGCCGAACGAAGTGCCAAAGAGGTCGGCGGGGGAGACGAGCAGCAGCCCGGACAGCGTCCCGGTCAGCAGTACGACGATCACGAGGGCCAGGGCGAGCCGGGCGTACCGGCCCAGCGTGGCCCGGAACGGAGCGTCCCAGCGGTGGGCGACGCCGACACGAACGAGGTGGATGAGCGCGCCGATCCATACCGCGGCGGCGGCCAGATGCACGGTGGTCAGCACCGGGCCCCACGCGGCAGAGGCACCGGCCGGATGGGCGCGTAGCCCTTCCGCCACCAGAGCAGCCGCGAGTCCGGCCAACGCCACTACCGGCTGCCGTGCGCGACCCAAGGCCACCGCGGCCACCACCCACCCCGCCGTTTCGACCACCGCCAGCACCCCGGCCCGACCGCCGAACAGCGCTGAACCGGACGGGGAGGAGAGCCCCTCGGCCAGGCTCCCGCCGCCCGCGATCAGTACAGCGAGCCCGAGCGAGGCCACCAGCCCGCAGACCGCACCTGTCCGCGCCCACGAGCCAGGCGTGCGGATCCCGTGCCGAGCGGCCAGCCGCTCCCCGACCAGCCCGCCCAGGGCCAAGGCGAAGGCGGCGAACAACACCCAGCGCAGTACTGCGGTCACACCGGCGCCGCTCACCTGCTGCTGGCCTCCGGCTTCCCCGGCGGAGAGCCCGGCGGCGGCGGAGCCCACGGCGAAGCGGTAGCTGCCGCCCATCACGTCACCGTCGGCAGCGGTGGCCTGCCAGGCGACTGTGTACACGCCCGCTGTCAGCGTGTCTCGCAGGGGAACCGTGAGCTGGCGGCCGCCCTGACTGCGCTCGGCGGGGCCGACGGCCACAGTCTTCCCGGCGGAGGTCGTCAGGCGCACGGTGCGCGATCCGGCGGGTTGCACCGGCTCGTCGAACACCAGCGAGACAGCTTTCGGCGCGGTGGGCACCGCGCCCTCGATCGCTGGGGACGCGAACAGCAGCACCGCATGAGCCTGCGAGGCCGGGGCGGCGACGAGCAGTCCCGCCATGGCCAGCATCAGTGCGACGATCAGCCGCACGCTCCGGCGGACACGGCCGCCACACACCTTGAACACCTAGGCATCATAGGAGTAGGGGTGCGGGGGTCAGTTGCCGGGTCAGGCGGCTTTGGCATTCACTGCCGCGGGGGCGTCCATGAGCGGGCAGGCCGTCATGTCGATCGACGCCACGGCCGGCTCGACGGCCAGCACCACTGGCAGTGTCAGGACGGCGGAGGCTGCCAGTGCCCCGGCCCAGACCACCGCGCGGCGCAGCGGGCGATGCGGTGCCATCAGTCGCCGTACCCGCCGGGCTACGTCCCCTCCAGCCGCCAATGCAGCAGCCGGAGCACCCGCTCCGGCCAGTTCCACCAAGGCGCCGGCCAGCGTCAGCCTGCCGGCCTCCGTGGTGGCCTCGTCGTCGGCGGCCATCTCCACCAGCCGTCGGGTTTCGGCTGCCGCCGCGCGGAACAGTGCCACCCGGGGGAAGGCACGCGCCAGCGCCTCGGCGTACGCCAGCACCAGGTGGTGCCGCCCCCGGATGTGGGCCCTCTCGTGTGCGATCACGGCGTCCAAGGCACGCGGTTCCAGCGCGGCCAGTGCCGCCGACGTCAGCACGATGCGATGCCCGTAGCCGGGCAGGCAGTAGGCGGCCGGGCGCTCGTCATCCAGGACGGTAACGCCGAGGTCGGCGCGATGGGTCCCGACCAGTGCCAGCACCTCGACGTGGCGGGATCGCTCCCGCCGCGCACGCACCAGTCCGACGGTCAGGCACCAGCCGGCCCGGGCCAGGACGGCGACGGCCAATACCGTACCGCTGGCTGCGACCGCCGCCCCGCCCGGCGTCGCGTACTGCACGCGCAGCGCCAGTACACACGCCTCCAGCATGTCGGCAAGGCTCCCGCTGAACGCCCGCGTCGGCACGGCGACCGCCAAGCCTGCCAGTGCGACGGAGACCACCACGGTCGCGCTCAGCGCCTGCCACGCCCAGATACCCAGGCGCGGAGATCGAGAGGTCCACCCGGTCCGGCTGAGCCATAGAGGGGCGAGTGCCCCGAGGGTGAGGGCGTAGCCGAGCAGCAAGAGGGCGATCTTCATCCCTGCTCTCCCACTGTCCGCTCGGCGAGCGCGGCCCGAAGTTCGGCGAGCTCCCCCGGGTCCAGCTCGTCGAAGAGCCTCACGAGCGTCGCCGTACGGTCCGCACCCGTCGCCCACACCTGGTCGATCAGGGAGGCGGCGTACTCCTCCCGGCTCTTGGTCGCCTTGTAGCGGAAGGCCCGCCCGTCCTTGGCGCGGGTCAGCCAGTCCTTGCGGTGTAGGACTTCCATCACCGTCTGCACGGTGTTGTAGGCCAGCGGTTGCGGCCGGGTGGCGTTCAGCCGCCCGAGCACATCGCGCACGCTCAGCGGCGCGTCGGCGGCCCAGACGACATCCATGATCGCCTGCTCCAGCTCACCGAAACCCCGCACCCCACGCCCTCTCCGCCGACCAATCGCCTGAAAACCTAAACGCCATAGTAGGTCGTTCGCGCCGAGTGCACCCTCGTCGGTCGTTTCGTGGAGCCGCAGGCTGATCTCGGTGGTGATGCGTTCCGCGGTCACGGCTGAGGGGGGCCTTCTCGGCCTTGCAAGGCTCCTTTGATTCGGGCCAGGAACAAGGCGTGGGGCGTGTTCGTGAGTGGGACGCTGCGCCCCGGCCCGGACGTGGCGTCTCACACCATCTTCACCGGGTCGAAGCCCCTCACGGAAACAATCCTGGGATCGTCTGGCGTTGACGATCTTCGAGTAGAGGAGGGGGAGGTGTCGGGCCTTAAGCTGTTCCACACGACGACGAGCGGCGCGACCGAGGTCGCGCCGCGTCTCGCTGAGAGCGAGGCAGATGTGCAGGGCATGGTCGAGACGCACATGGAGACGCTGCTGGGTGTCCGCTTCCTGGCGAGCGAGTACAGCACGGGACCTGTCCACGGGGGCAGGATCGATTCGCTCGGCCTGGACGAGAACGGATCACCCGTCGTCGTGGAGTACAAGCGCGGCGTCGACGCCGGCGTCATTCACCAGGGGCTGTTCTACCTGAGCTGGCTCGTGGACCACCGGGCGGAGTTCGAGCATCTGGTCCGCGACCGGCTCGGGCCGACGGCCGCGGCCCAGGTGATGTGGAGCGGCCCGAGGCTCATCTGCGTGGCCGGTGACTTCACCCGCTACGACGTGCATGCCGTGCGCGAGCACCGGCGCAGCATCGACCTGGTCCGCTACCGGCTCTTCGGCAGTGACCTGCTCGGCCTTGAGACCGTGGCCTCCGTCAGCGGCAGGCCGCCGGCTGTACGAGGGTCCCGCAGGCAGTCGACCGTACTGGCGGTGAAGGGCGGCCAGAGTGCAGCGCTGGCCGAGCTGGCGCAGGCGCTGGACGAGACACTGCTCGGCCTCGGGGACGGAGTGAACCGCATTCAGCGCAAGACGTACTGGGCGTATCAGCGTCTGCGGAACTTCGCCTGTGTTTGCCCTCCGCAGAAGACCAAGCTCCTCGTCTACCTCAAGGTCGATCCGAAGGAGGTCGACCTCGTACCCGGCTTCACCCGGGACGTGACGGGGCTCGGCCATCACGGGACGGGTGACCTGGAGGTGCAACTGCGCACGCTTCAGGACCTGGATCGAGCGCAAAACCTGTTCCGTGCCAGCTACGCGGCTGCCTGACACGCTCACGGGTAGCGCCGGCATCAGCGACCGGCGCTCGGATTGTGGTGCCTTCCGGCGTAACGGGCATGTAGTGGTGGTGGATCATCAATGACGCGCGGGATCGCCGGTTTGGTTAACCGGCGATCCCGCGCTAAGTTGCCCCGCTCTGCCCAGCCTGCCGCGCGGGTTAGCGTGCGATGCGGCTGGTGGGTGGGGCTGTGGTGGGCGGCGGGCGGGGCGCCGTCCTGGCCGTGCGGCGCCGGGACCCTGTTGTGGGCGTGGGCGTGGTGGCGTGATGCCAACGGGCGCGAATGGCGGTCAGTTCGGCGAGGGCTCGGCGGCTGCCGACGACGAGTTGGTAGGGCGTGTTGGCCGGGTCGTCGGTGAACGCCATGATGCGGCGGCCCACGTGGTGGGCCGTGATGAGGGCAGCCCGGTGCAGTATGCGCTCGCCCAGGTAGGGCGCGGACACGTCCGGTTCGGCAAGGAAAATGAGCAGGTCCCGAGGGTCGTCGGCGGCGCTCAGGGCACCACGCTGCTGCGCCTCCCATATGACGGTCACGGGATCGACTGGGACGTCACGGCGTACAAGCGCGGTCAGCGACTGCCAGAGTCCGGCGTGCAGGGGATGGGTGAAGTCCTCGGGGGTCAGCCAGCGCATCTGCTCGACTTCGGCGGGGCGCGCCGTGCACGTGGCGAGCAACAGCCGCTCCTCCTGGGCGGCCTCGTCGCCGTCGTGCAGGGGTGCCGGCGGTGGTGCGGGAGTGCGGGGCAGGGGCCCGGGTCGCGCTGGGAAGGCGGCGGCGATCTTGTCCACGAGGGATGCGAGTGTGTCGGCCTCGGCCAGTGCGGCCGGCACGGGGTGTGGGAGCGAGGCGTCCCGTGCCGTGTGCACCAGGCGTGCGGCGGCCTTGCGCAGACGGCGGCGGGCGGATTCGGCCGCGATGATCCGGGCGTACGCGGGCGTGTGCCGGGGGTTGGGACATGCGCTGATGAGTCCGTGCAGGTGTGCGGCGGTCACTCCGCGTGCCTGCTTGCGGGCAGTGGTGAGCACCTTGCCGAGCCAGACGATGTGCTCGGTGTGCTCGGCCGGGCCAGAGGGTGATTGCGCACGCAGTGCGGCGAACGCGGCGGCGTAGTCAGTGGTTTTGGCCAGGGCGGGGGCGGGCACGGCGCAGATCGCTGCGAACACCGCGGCGTGCGCCGCGGTGGAGAACGCTTCTGGGCTGATCCCAGTTACGTCAGCGAGGTGCTGCGGGTCGGACAGGAGGGCGCCAAGTAGAGCCTGCTCGGCGTAGTACACCGGCGGCCACGACGTGATGGTGGCGAGATCGTCCTCGTCGGGTTGCGGGGTGCGGGGCATCAGGCGGCCAGAGTGAAGTCGTCGGTGTTGAGCGGGACGTTCAGGTGCGGAGCGAGAAGGTGGGCGGCCAGCCGGGGCGGGACGGCGTTGCCGATCTGGGAGAACTGCTGGCCCTTGTTGCCCTGCCAGGGGTAGTCCGCCGGGAAGGACTGGAGCACGCCCGCCTCCCGGGCGGTGATCCGGATCGGCTCCGGCACCGCCACGGTCTGTCCTTCAGGGACGTTCAGGGGTACGGGCGCGGCGGGTTCGGCGACCCAGGTGCATTCGTTCGCGCGGTGTCCGAAGAAGAGTGTCCCGGCCGGCTCGTCTGCCCGTCGTACGGTGGCGTTGGCCTGGTTGTTGCTCCGCAAGGACCACGCCCAGCGGTGCACTTCAGTGGTGTTCGTCTGCGTTGAGCGGTCGACCGGCTGGTCGGTTCGGCTGCTGTGTGGGGCGGCCCCGCCCGGGTGTGGGGTCCAGGAGCCGCGAGCGCGGGCGTCGGTGAGGGTCTTGCGGGCCCCGGAGGGGAAGGGTTCGGGGCCGCCTCCTGGTCCGCCCCCGGCGCACACGGTGGGCACCGGGCCGTCGGTCCGGCCCCAGCCCAGGGCTTCGGCCATCGACACCCACCGTGCGCGGCCGGGACCGAACAGCGATTCGGGCTCGGCAATCTGGGCGTGTGTGGGCGGCGGGGGCTCGGCGGTACGGACGCGGGAAGCGAGGAGGATCGCACGGCGGCGGGTCTGGGGGACGCCGTAGTCGGCCGCGTTCAGGATCCCGGTCCACACGGAGAAACCCCAGGTACGCAGCACCGCGGCGTACTGCTTCCACAGCGGCAGGACGTCGGGGACCTCCTCCATGGCCACCCACTCCGGCTCGCCCACCGCATTCAGCGCGTGCAGGTAGCGCATGGGCTCGGCCGCGAGCAGGGAGCGGGGGTCGGCGCACGCGGAGAGCAGCTGCTCGCGGGTGTCGCGGCCGGCGGCGAGGTCGGTGACGGCCTGGTGGACGAGGGGCTGGTCGACCAGGCCGAGGCGTTTGCCGGCCATCGACCACGCTTGGCACGGCGGGGAGGCGATCAGCCCGAGAACGCGACCGGAGAAGATCCATACCGGATAGCGGGCGACATCGGTCTGGATGGTCAACTGCCCAGCTCGGGCGCGCGTTTTGCAGGCCCAGGTGTCCCATTCCAGGCCGATGTCGCGGGCCCCGAGGACGGAGAGGGCGTGGCTCCACCCGCCGGGGCCGGCGAACAAGTCGAGGATGATCCGTCTCACGAGGCCAGGCCGAAGTCGTCCCGCACCAGGTCGGCCTCTGCGCGGCAGGCCCAGGGAGAGCAGCCGTCGACCACCCCGTTCTCCAGCTCCTCCTCCATGGGGGCGCGGTCGTCGAGTTCTTGCTGGCGGGCGGCCCACTCGGCCGCCGTGACGTGGTCGATCGGCGCCTGGTCCAGCGGCACCCGGGAGCGGTGGAGGAACGCCTGCCCGAGCAGCCGGTTGCCGCCCGCGTTCGCGCGGGCGTTGCCCTGGCGGATGGCGGCGTCGAATTCCACGACGTCCTGCCACTCGTCGGGGCTCGTGTCCCGGATGTGCCGCCACTGCGCGTTGCCGTGGAACGGACAGCCCAGGCAGCTGGACTTCGGGGTGTCGGCGAGACCGAGTGAGGAGAGGTAGCGGACGCAGTCGGTGCGCGACCAGCCCAGGTCGATCAGCGGGTGGCGGTTGCGCATGTAGCGCACGTCGGCGTCCTTGGCGCGGTGGAACTCGTCGGTCGAGATGCCGACCCACTGCTCGACGAAGATGTCCTTCGGGATGCGCTGCGGGTAGGGGTAGCCGAGGAGTTCCCGGACTTGTCGTTTGATCGGCTTGATCTTGTATTCGCCGGTGCACTGGCGCCGGGTCATGCCCTGCTTGCCGTCCTGGTTGAGGATGTACAGGGGCATGGAGGCGAAGCGGTGCCCCGGGTCGAGGGCGTCGCGTCGGATGTTGCCAGAGGAGACGCGCAGGATCGGTATCCCGGCGGGAGCTGCGATCTCCTTCTCCAGCCGGTCGAGGTGCCGGTAGACCGCGCGTGGCTCCCAGCCGGTGTCGGCGAAGATCGCGTAATCGGCCTTGGGGAGACGGCCGTTGGCGGAGAGGGCGAGCATGGCGCTGGACTGGACGCCGGCGCCGAGCGATATACAGACGAGCGTGGGCGAGGCGGGAATCGGGACTTCCTTGCGTGAACGAGCTGCGGCAGGCAGGCAGGCAGGCGCTGCGCGCGTGTGGCGCTGTCAGCGGCGTGCGCGGGCGGTGGTGGCCGTAGCCGGAGCGGAGACGGGGCGGGCCGCGGACAGGCGGATGTGCAGAGGGGAATCGATGACCGTGCTGAGGACGGAAAGACCGAGAGATGTCAGGCGGACGCGGTCGCGTAGCGGCCCGCCGGGGAAGAAGGGGGGTGCGGAGGCGGGCTCGCGGGTCACCAGTTCCTGGGTTTCCAGGTGGCGCAGCACGTCGACGTCCACCGGCACGGTGTGGCCGTAGCCGCGTTGCCCGTACTGCCCGGTGACCATGACGTGGCCACGGGCGACTTCAAGCAAGGCGTCGCGATGGCCGGCGTCCATGCCGGGAACAGTGGTGCTGCTGCGCGCCCGGTCGGGAAGTCTGGCGGCAATATGCGTGGCGGACTCGACGATGGCGGCGGGAGCGAGGGCGGTGAGTTCGCGGGCCAGTCGCAAGTACTGACCGAGCCCCCGACGGGAATCGGGAGGTGCGTGCGCCGCATCGCCCTCGGGCAGAGCTTGCTGGGCGGCGGTGAGGTAGCGGGTGGCCCCGCTGGTCAGGTAAGCGATCTGCTTGAGCCGTACGACGGCGCTGGACACCGGTTCGATGGCAGGCAGGCGCTGCTGCCGGACCGCTGTGATGGAGGCAAGGGCCTCGCGTTCCAGGCGCCGGGCGGATGACACGGAAGCACCCGGATCATGAGGGGAGCGGCTGGCGAACAGCAGGTCGATCCGGTCGTTGTGCTCGGTGTACAGGTCGGCGAGCGCCAGCAGCCGCTCCACGGGCATCAGCGACACGGGCGCGTCCACGTCAAACAGGGGCGTGTGGTTGTGGTCGGGTGGTGTCGTCATCACATGTTGCGGAGGTAGACGGGGTCAGCGCAGACGGGCGGCATGCTGGTCGGGGAGTCGTCTCCGACGGCGAAGATCTGTCCTGGCGGGGGCGCGTGGTCCCGGTGCCAGGTCCGGACGAAGTCCTTGGCCTCGCGGGAGCGGACCGGCACCAGGTGCAGCCGGCACTCGCTCATGCGGCCTGCCGGTAATCCGACTGGAGCGGGGCGTGCTTAGCGACGGCACGCTCGGTGATCGCCTTCGAGGCGCTGGCGGAGGCGGCGGCCAGTTCGTCTGCACCGGGCTCTGCGTACCAGGGACGCAGGTCGAGCATCGCGGCGCGCATGCCGGTGGCGAAGACCAGGGCGGTGCCCTTGGGCAGGGCGCGGATCGCATCGGCCGGCAGGATCCGCTCCTGCCGCATCGACACGGACGTCGACTTCCCGGACTCGGAGGTGGAGGTGGAGGTGGTCTCGACGTCGTGGTCACCGATCAGCCGGGACAGCTTGTCCGCGAAGTCCGGGTCATCGATACCGGATCCGATGACCTTGACGGTCGCGGCCGACCACATCGCGTCCATGCCCGCGTCACCCCAGACCTTCTGGCCCTGGCGGTAGGACTGCAGGATCGTGATCGGGATGATCCCGCGCGAGCCGAGGTGGGAGTACAGGTCCGGCAGGTCACTGATCTTGCAGACGTTGGCGGCCTCGTCCAGGATCGCCAGCATCGGCGGGTCGAGCCGGCCGCCGGCGCGCTCGGCCTGGGCGGTCGCGGCACGCATCACGGAGTCCGCGCACGCCGCGATCAGCGCCGACGCGCCTCCGCCGCCGTCCTTCGACAGCAGGTACAGGGTGTCGGTAGAGGTGACGAACTCCGACGGGCGGAACTCGGGGACGTCCTTCTGCGGGGTGACCCAGGCGGCGATCTCGCTGTTGAGGAGGGCGGCGGCGTACTGGCGGGCGGTCTCGTAGATGCCGTCGCGGGTCTCGGGCGGGCCTTCCACGGTGCCCTTGAGCTGGGCGGCGACCGCGGTGAAGTCGTGGTCGCGCAAGATGTCGAGTGGGGTGCGGTCGGCGGGGAAGGCCAGCCACTGCATCACGTCGGTGATCGGCCGGTCATCGAGCGCGGCGGCGAGGAAGAGCTGGGAGAGGATGTTGGATCCGGCCTTGGACCAGAAGTCGCCCTGCTGGGAGGCGTCCACGGAGGCGGCGAGGAAGTGACCGGCCAGGCGGCCGGCGCCATCCAACGTTTTGGCGTCCGCCAAGGGGTTCCACCACATATCGCGGGCGGCGTGCGCGATCTGCTGCGGGTCCATCGACCACACCCGGCCCACCGCTGCGCGGGCGTCGAGGGTGGCGGTGTAGGCGTCACCGGCCGCCTTGTTCGAGGTCAGCAGGACCGGGCCCGGCGCGTTGAGGATCGACGGGATCGCCAGCGAGGTGGTCTTGCCCGACCGCGGCGCCATGATGGCGACGGCCACGTCCTCGTACCCCATGCGGACCTCGTGCCTGGTGCCCTGGAGATTGCCGAGGAGGATGCCGGTATCGCGGGCGTCGATGTGCTTAGCGGTCTTCAGGCTCGGACGCAGCGAGCGCGCCTTGTCGGTGATCGCCTTGGCCATCAGAGGCTCGATGTCCTTCGGCTTGGCCATTCCGGTGATCTTTTTCTTCCGACCACCACCGTTGCTCTTGTGCCGAGCCCACAGCAGACCGGCTGTTGCACCGAGGGCGAGAAGGACGGTGACGGGGACGATGCGGGCACCGATCAGCAGGGACGTTTCTCCGACCGTCGGCCAGAGCTGGTCGGGGTGGAGCAAGGCGGTGGTCGGCTGATACGACGCCCAGGGGTGTCCGGTGAGGCAGGCGGTGATGTTGCCGGACAGCCAGGCGAGGTGGGACAGGGGGACGACGACGGCGAGGACGCCCATCAGGAGACGGAAGGCGATGTCGTAACCGTCGGAGTTGTTGGCGGAGGTAGGAGGCAAAGGGCTACGTGCTTCGGTGCGGGGACAAGGGCATCAGCGGGTGCGGCCGGGACCGGCGGACGGGCGTCGGGGGATGGCGGTTGGTGCTGCCGGGGCCGCGTGTCGGGCTGCGAGTTGGCGGACGCGGTCCTCCAGCGCGGAGGCGACCTGCTGGGCCGGTACTTCCTGGCGGGTGTGGGTGACCAGATCCGGGTTGCGGGTCGGGAGGCTGAGCACCGTGCCTGTGCGTGCTACCGGGTGCGGGTCGGTGAGCGCGGTGGTGAATGCGGCGATCAGGTGCTTGGGTGTGTGCTCACCGAAGCGGGCCTGCCACACCGGGGGCCGTGCGTCGTCCAGGACGGCGCCGATCCACCAGGTCCCTGTCGTCTCGTGGACGTCGACCCGCACGGTGCCGTCGGGTGAGACGAACCGGTGGAGGTTGTAGGACGGCGACCACCCGGCGCCCAGGAGCGGCGCCAGGGGGTCGTGGAGCTTGTCCCGGTCGGTGGTGGGATCGGTGAGCGCGTCGGTGAATCCCGCGATGATCTCGACGGGGGTGCGGGCGCCAAAGCTCGCGTACCAGGCAGGCCCGTCCTCGGTGGGCGCGTGCTGGAGCGTCCACCACTGGCCGTCGGGGTCCGGTTCCAGCCGCAGGAGAGCCTTTTGATCGGGGCTGGAGAGGATGACGCGCGGCATCAGGGGGTCGTGGCCGTGGCTCCAGCCGCAGGCGCGGTGCAGGGGGACGGTGATCCATGCGGGATCACCGCCGCCGGCCAGGTGACGTGGAGCAATGAAGTCGACCTCGACCGTCTGGGAAGGGCCGTCGTGCACCGTCACCTCCGTGCCGCCGCGGTTCGGCCAGTTGCCCGGGCTGGTCGCGTGGTGGGCGGGGGAGCCAGGGGCGACGGCGCGTGCCGGGCAGCGGTGTTGATCTCACTGATCACGTGACCGTGGGTAGCCCAGTCGTCGAGGTAGCTCCAGCACTCGGCGTGGTGCTCGGCAAGGGCGGCGTCGAAGACGTTCGTCCCGGGCTTGCCGTCGGCCGGGAGACTTTCGCGGGTGCGGAGCCACTCCTCGTGCAGCGTGTTGAGGCGGTCCAGCGCGTCGCGCAGGACGCCGAGCTGGTAGATCCAGCGGGTCTGCGCGGTGCCGGCCGGAACCAGAGACAGTTGTGCGTCGGCGGTGTCCAGCAGCTGCTGGGCGCCTGCGCGCAGGTCCTCGAACGCTGCGGCGGTGTCGGCATCGCGCTGTTGCTGGCGCAGCCCGTAGGCGTGGTCGTCGTACGGCCAGCCGTCGAGGTCGGTGTGCTCGTCGGAGTAGACGTTCCAGGCGTCGAGGATCTTCTTGGCCTCGCGGATGTAGCTGTCGAGGCGGTTCAGGAACTCACGGTGCGGGTGGGAGATAGGGGTGTCCTTTCGCGGGGTCAGAGGCGGGCGACCGGCCGTGCGGCGGCGGGCGCCGCCGGGGAGGTGCTGGGTTTGCTGTTCTGCCGGCGGGCGGCACGGACCTTGGCACGGATGCTGTTGAGACGGTCCGTGTGTGCCTCGACGATCTGCTCCGGCCTGAGCGGGCTGGGCGTCTGAACGGCGCTGTGGTGGGCGGTGCGGTCGCCCATCCCGCGCTGGAGCGGGGCGGGGGCGACGAGCGCGGTGAGGAAGGCGTTGACCAGGTGGCCGGGCGTGCGGTCGTCGAAGGAGGCGTGCCACAGCCGGGGGCCGTGGCGCCCGCGGTCGGGATCGTGGACCTCCACCTGCCAGGACGGGAGGGAGTCGGAGCGCCGTTCGAGGCGGCAGGCAGCGTCCGGTGAGCTGGCCGCGCCGCGTGCGTCCAGGAGCCATCCCGCAGCGTCCACCACATCCAGCGGGCTGCTGTGTTCGGTGGGTGCGGGGGCGACGAGGGCGTCGGTGAAGCCGGCGAGGACCTCGGCGGGCACGAGTTCGCCGAAGGTGGCGGTCCAGCCCGGCTCGGTGTCGGTGGATCCGGCCCACAGCCGCCACCAGGCGAACGTGCCGGACTCCGGGACGAAGTCGAGGCGGTAGCGGTGATCCGGGCTGCTCAGGACGATCTCGGGGCTGAGCGGGTCGGAGGTGCGTTTCCATCCGGCGGCGGCCAGGCCGTGGGTGACATGGCGGGCGTCGCCGGGGCCGGCGAGGTGACGGGGACTGGTGTCGAACGGGATGCGCCAGGCGTGCCTCCTGGCGAATTCTTCGAGCTGCTGTCCGCTCACCGGCACGTGCCGCACCCCAGCGTGCGCGTCGGCTCGGAGGAGGCGTACAAGGCGCGGAGGTCGTCGATGACGTAGTGGAGAGTGTGCTGGTCGGTCTGTTCCCAGGCGGCACTGCGCAGTTCCTGGACCAGAAGGTCGACCTTATGGTCCAGCGGGGTGTCCGGGCGGTGGGTCTGCACGGTGCGGGCGAGGGCACGCAGGGCGTCGGCGAGCTGGACGGGAAGGCCGGTGTACTCGTCCAGCAACGGCTCGACCAGGGCGAGGGCTTCGGCGGGGTCCGGGTCCTGGCGCAGGTATTCGGTGAGGCGGGAGAGGGTCTCGGTGGCGGCGTGGACGCTGTCCGGGGTGAGGTCGGGCACAGAATTCCTTGGTGGTGCGGGTCAGCGGCGGGCGCGGAAGGCGCCGGCACCGGCGTGGTGTCGGGGAGTGGTGCGGGGGCGTGGGCTGCGGACGGAGTTGCGGGCCCAGGTGGCGGCGCGGGCGGCGGTGATGCGGGCCTGTTGCCAGGCGCTGAGCTGGGAGGGCAGGACGGACACGGAGGTGGTCCGGATCTTCGTGCTGTGCGGGACGCGTCCGCGGGGGCGCATCACCGGCTCGGGAGAGGCCAGCGCGGTGGAGAAGGCTTGGACGAGGTGCATGGGGGTGCTGGGTGCGAACTGGGCGATCCAGCCGTTGCCGCGCTCGTCCCGGGCGCCTGACCACCACAGGGCGTTGCCGTCACCGTCCTGGCGGAAGTGCATCCACGCCGTACCGTCGGGGCTGGACGCCGTGTAGTTCCGGCCTTCGAACTGCGTGTGCCAGTGCTGCTCTTGCAGGGGCGCCCACACGTTGGGGGCGTGCGCGGAGCGGGAGCGGGAGCGGGTGAGAGCGTCGGTCAGTCCAGCGACGATCTCCACCGGCGCCTGCCGGCCGATCACCGCCCACCACTCGGCCTGGTTGCCTTGTGCCGCGCTGCGGATGGTCCAGCCGCCGGGGTGGGTGTAGGGGTCGTAGGAGAGGAGGACCGCACGGTCGGGGCTCTCCATGACCAGAGGGCCGCCCTTCTTGGACTTGTCCTGCCAGCCGGACGCGCGCAGGAACTCCGAGACGTGACGGATGTCGCCTCCGCCGGCCAGCGTCCGCGGTTCGACGAGGTAGTGATGCTCGGCCTGCTCGCCCGGCCCCCAGCCCTGCCACTGGGTTTTCCTCACCGGCGCCGCCGGGCGACCAGCGGGGCCGGGGCGGGAGGCTTGCTCGCTGCCAGGCCCGTCCGTGTGCCGAACTGGACGAGGGTGTCCTTGTGGTCGTCCAGGTCCAGGCCGATGCTGTACAGCTCGTTCGCGGCCCGGCCCAGGGACAGCCACACTTCTGCCGGCAGCGCACCGCGTTCGGCCTGGTGCCGGGCAAGGCGGGACCCGGCTTCTACGAGTTGGGTGAAAGCGCCGAGGATGCCGTCATCCGGGTTGACGATGCGCGCGATGACCTGGACGGCTTCGTCGGCAGGCAGCTGGTGCAGATCGTGGGAAAGGTATGCGAGCCGCTGGGTGATCTCGGCGGTCAGTCGGGCGGTGTTCTGTGTCGGGTGCGGCATGCTCCTCCAGGCGGTAGATCGGGATTACGGGCGGGTGGTCCGGTGGGCTTCACTGAGGGCGGCCTCGGGGCGCGCACCGGCCAGGAGACAGGTGCGGTCGGGCCCTGCCGGTATGCAGGCGCGCAGGTAGCGGAGGAACACTGCGGTCGCCAAGCGGGGGCTGAGGCGCCGGCTCATCGGCGGGGGTGTGCGGGGAGTTACGGGCTTCTCCGAGTGGTTGTTTCGGGTGGGGGTGAGGGCGGGCCCCGGCTGGGGCCCGCCGCGTTTAGAAGCTGTTGTCTTTCCGGACGTGAGGACTGCGTTTTCGCTGGTGGGGCATAGGGTCGGCGGTCTGGTGGGAGTGA